>JALNVG010000272.1 GCA_023227685.1 Bacteroidaceae bacterium | reverse complement strand
CTTCCGAAAATGGAGCATCCAGACCATCATTCAACATCGCTTCATTCCTAAGATTCATGTACTCGACTGAACCGGGCATATCTGGTTCACGGGTTAACTTGGAATAGCTCTGGGTCACATTAACAGAAAGTTCGGCTTTACCTTCTTTACCGCGCTTAGTGGTGATAATCAATACACCATTTGCACCACGTACACCAAAAACGGCTGTAGCCGATGCGTCTTTAAGTACGGAAATTGATTCTACTTCATTGATGTCAAGCGTTCTGATGTTATCCCTTGGAACCCCATCAATAAGTATCAATGGATTGGTACCGTTGATAGTACCCGCGCCACGAAGATACATGGTGGCGTCATCCACACCAGGCTGACCTCCAACGCGCTGCATTGATGTCAATCCGGCTATACGGCCTGATAATGCATTGGCCAAACTCGCGGATGAGGATACACGTAAATCTTTAGTGCTGACAGTGGAAATTGCACCGGTCACAGACACTTTCTTCTGAATACCGTACGCAACAACAACTACTTCTTCCAAAAGCTCTTCATCCTCGCTGAGGACAATGACGATGGAAGTCCTTCCGTTTACATCAATAAGCTGCTTTTTCATTCCTACATACGAAACTTCAATTTTCGCATTCGACGGAATATTCGTAAGCGTAAACTTACCGTCATAATCGGTAATCGTGGCTTTCTGCTCATTGCCTACCACTTTGAGCGTTACACCAATGAGAGGCTCGTTCTTTGTGTCTGTTACCAAACCAGTAACATTAATATTTTGCGCGGATATTCCAATGGAATACATACACAATATAAAGAACATGAGCCATTTCCCAAAATTTGCTGGAATTGTCTTTTTCATTCTTTCATTTATTTAGATTATTAAATAATAATTTGCCTTTGCACTATTCATCTGGTAAAAAAAATATAAAATATATTAGGTATTAATTATATTAGAATCTATAAACTTTGTTAGAAGTTGTAGATAATATGCAAAACTACTTTCTTTAAATCAAGTATTACTATATAAAATGACATAAAAAATATACAAAATGATATTTTTACACGACGTTTGCCGTCAAGAGTATTGGTAAATATTTTTAAGATATGGTAACGCTCCGTAAGATTTAAAAATAATTAACAGCCGACAAAAGCATCCTGAGGCGGAATGCTCTTGTCTCATTAATAATCAATTAATAGCTGAATTATTGTTAATAGCTGGTATTTCTCGGCTCAAAGTACGACTGATCGTGCAGACAAGTGGGACAGGTCTTAGGTGCTTTTTTACCAACATACACATATCCACAATTGCGGCAATACCATTCAATCTCTTCCTCACGTGAAAATACGCTATCTGTCTTCACACGTTCAAGCAATTTTAAATAACGCTCTTCATGAATAGCTTCTGCCTTGGCAATCATGCGATACATAGTGGCGATTTCTTTAAAACCTTCTTCCTGAGCTACATCAGCGCAATGCTGATACAGACTGGTCCATTCCTCATGCTCACCGGCAGCCGCGGCTTCCAGGTTTTCAGCAGTAGTACCAATCATTCCGGCTGGATAAGATGCGGTAATCTCAACCATACCTCCTTCAAGATATTTAAACATACGTTTTGCATGTTCCCTTTCTTGCTCAGCGGTCTCAAGAAAGATTGCGGCAATCTGTTTGAATCCTTCTTTATCAGCTGCTTTGGCAAAATAAGTATATCGCATTCTGGCTTGTGATTCACCTGCGAAAGTCATCAGCAGGTTTTTTTCTGTTTTTGTTCCTTTAATACTATCCATAATAATAAATTTAGAATTGATTAATGCAAATTTAGTAAAAAAAAAGGAGGAATAATAGTCCGGAACGCCCTAAATCTTAATTTGAAACCGTTCTAAATAGACGTCCGCAATGGGCTGTTGTAGAGACAGTCCCAAACATTCATGCTAATTCACTCAATTCCAGCCAGCGCATTGTCTTTTCGTCAATCAAGGAAATCACTTCCGCGATGCGATGCGATTTAATCATCAGATCATCAGATGACAAATTGCCCGAGGATAGTGCCGACGTAAGCGCGCTTTTCTCCAATTCCAACTCTTCAATCTCTTTTTCCAGCACCTCAAACTCCCGGCGCTCTTTAAACGATAATTTCGTTTTCTCCGTCTCTTTCAATTTCACATTATTCGGTTGTCGTTCAGGAGCGGCACTCTTCTGTTCCTCCACTAATCTCCGACCCTCCAGCCATTTCCATTCCCTATACTGTGAGTAATTACCCGGAAACTCATTGATCATGCCATTTCCATCAAACACCATCAGATGATCCACCACCTTATCCATGAAATAACGGTCGTGCGACACTACAATCAAGCAACCCTTGAACCCCACCAGATACTCCTCCAGCATATTAAGTGTCACAATATCCAGGTCGTTTGTCGGCTCATCAAGCACAAGAAAATTCGGGTTTTTTATCAACACCGTGCACAAATATAACCGTCTTTTTTCTCCTCCGCTCAGCTTATAGATAAAGTCATGCTGCTTTTCAGGAGCGAACAGGAAATGCTGCAGAAACTGCGAAGCTGTCAGCTTGTTCCCATTGCCCAAGTCAATCACTTCAGCTATCTCCTGCACCACATCAATTACTTTCGACGATTCATTAAATTGCAGTCCATCCTGACTATAATAGCCAAAGTTCACCGTCTCACCCACATCAAACATCCCCGCGTCGGGCTTCACATCACCCAGCAGCATCTTCACGAAAGTGGATTTTCCGGTACCGTTATTCCCTACAATTCCCATCTTCTCATAACGAGCGAAGATATAATTGAAATCCTTTGTGATAACCACATCATCAAACCGCTTATCCACATGCACGGCCTCAAAAATCTTGTTGCCAATATACGTCCCTTTGCCCTGCAAAAGAAGTTGAGCATCTTGTTTACGCTTTTTCGCCTTCTCCTCCAGCTTATAAAAATCATCAATCCGCGCTTTGGCTTTGGTAGCCCGGGCCTGCGGCTGACGTCTCATCCAGTCCAACTCTTTACGAAACAAATTACGTGCCCGGTCTGTCTCGGCATTCTGGTTCATAATCCGCTCTTCGCGTTTCTCCAGATAATACGAATAATT
>JALNVG010000271.1 GCA_023227685.1 Bacteroidaceae bacterium | reverse complement strand
GGCTGCTATTATTGATATTGATGGGAATAAGGAAATCATTTTCGGTGATGAGTTATCGATGGATGATATCGTTTGGACGGGTGTCTTGCCGACGTTGAAAGAGATGAGCCAAAGTGTTGGTGTAGCCGAAACGATGCCTTCGTCAGCTATCAGCAGCTATTTGCAGCAGGCTGTTTTGAAGGGTGAAGCCATTCATTATCTTCCTCCTTACCGCCCGGAGCATAAGTTGAAGTTAAGCGATTGGTTGGGCGTTCCGCCGATCCGTCAGGAAGGTTCTGCTACATTAATTAAAGCTATTGTAGAACAACGTAGTATTAAGAGCGATGAAGAAATAGCCCAAATAGATAAGGTTTGTAATATTACAGCTGATATGCACCTTGCTGCACAGACGGTTCTTCGCCCAGGTTTGTATGAATATGAGGTCTCTTCCGCTTTAGAAAATGTAGCATTTTCTGCCGGTTGTGATCTTTCTTTTGCAACGATTGCAACGATACATGGACAGACATTGCATAATCATTATCATACGAACAAGGTGAAATCCGGTGATTTATTCTTGATTGATGCCGGAGCGGAATTACCATCGGGCTATGCAGGTGATATGTCATCTACGATTCCTGTCGATAAGAAATTCTCTACCCGTCAGCGGGAGATGATTGAAATTCAAAATGCAATGTTGACGGAATCCGTCAAGGCACTTCATCCCGGTGTGCCTTATATGGATGTGTATGATTTGGCAGCTCGTGTGATGGTTGACGGTATGAAACAGCTTGGGCTGATGAAAGGAAATACCGAAGATGCCGTTCATGCCGGTGCCCACGGTTTGTTTTTTGTTCATGGGCTGGGCCATATGATGGGATTGGATGTTCATGATATGGAAAATCTGGGTGAAGATTATGTAGGTTATCGCGGATTGACGAGAAGTAAACAGTTTGGCAGAAAATCGCAACGGTTGGCTATTCCTTTGGAAAAAGGTTTTGTTATTACCGTTGAACCGGGTATTTATTTTATTCCAGAATTGATTGATCGCTGGAAGGCCGAAGAGAAATTTACCGATTTTGTTAATTATGACAAGGTAGAAACATACAAAGATTTTGGTGGTATCCGCAACGAGGAAGATTATCTGATTACAGAAAAAGGAGCTCGCATTTTAGGAAAGAAAGTTCCTTTTGCCCCGGATGAGATAGAAGCTAACAGATAGTAGAAGTAATTTTATTTAAAAGAAGAAGTCTTCAAATTTGGTCTTTCCGAATTTGGAGACTTCTTCTTTTGTTTTATATCTGTGGTATCCTTTTAATAATAAGCTTATTTCTTTATTAAATTAAGGTGTAATTAACCTTCTATTAATCACTTTTCTTTGCTTGATTACTCCGGCCCCCGTACGCGGGCTATATATCCCGTGTATGGAAACTATATATCCCGTGTATGGAAACCGGATAGCCCGCATACACGGGCTAAACAAATTAACGTGCAAAAGAGGGTTAATCAACCAACCATAAGCTATTAATTGTATGACAAAACGCCCTTAATTATGCAGCAGATTGAGTGAAAGTAAATAATCAAAAAAAATATTGTCGAAATGATTATTTGCAGGCTTTTATTGCTTTATGTGCCCTGATGGATTATTAATAAGTGAAGCTGCTTCCTCCCACAAATTCTCTCAACAGTGATGTCGGTGGAATTTCTTTATCTTGTATCGGATTGAAATACTGAATGAATTTGAGTAGGCGATATGCTTCGGCGTATTCGGGCGCATTGCGCGGAACGCTGATTAAAATAGGTTCGGCATGCATCCTCATGACTGCCAGTTCAAAAAGCAGAGCCGAATTGAACATCACATCTGCATTTTCCTGATAGGGGAAAATCCATTTTTCCTCTCCGGCGCGCACGCTTGGCCAGCGGTGTATGGTTTCTGTGGCCGATGTCCCCCGATAATTAAAATCGCGGATGATGCGGCGCAGCAAACGATTATCGGAAGTGGGTATGTTATTATGATCGTCTAGTGAGATTGTTGTCAGTGCAGAAACGTAGATCTTAAATTTGTGAATGTCGTCTATTTGAGGTGTTAGTTTGGGGTTCAAGGCATGAATACCTTCCAGAATCAAGATTGTATTTTCATTTAGTTTTAATTTTTGTCCCCTATATTCTCTTTCTCCTTTCTCGAAGTTATAATATGGGAGTTCCACTTCTTGTCCATTTAGTAATTCCTGCATTTGTTTATTAAACAGATCCAGGTCAATGGCGTAGAGTGATTCGTAATCGTAATTGCCGTTTTTGTCTTTAGGAGTGCTGTCTCTATTTATATAGTAGTTGTCCAGTGAAACAGGATACGGCTTTAGTCCATTGGTCATGAGCTGTATGGATAACCGTTTGCTGAAAGTGGTTTTTCCCGAAGAAGATGGTCCTGAAATCAGTACCAGCCTAACTGGAACCCCATTTTCTCCTCTTCTGTAGATTGTGTCGGCAATTTGCGAGATCTTTTTTTCTTGCAGTGCTTCGCCCAAGTTAATCAAGTCTGTGGTATGGCCCCTTTTGCATGCCCAGTTAAAATCGCCCACATTGCCTAATCCCATGATGTTCATCCAGTGAAGATATTCTTTAAAAACATCCAGCATCTTCTCTTGTTTAATCACCTCTTCAAGCTCATCGGGCTTATCCTTGTTCGGTATCCGGATCAGTAAACCGCCATCGTACTTCATGATATCAAAAAGCTTGATGTATCCTGTGCTTGGCAGGAGGCATCCGTAGTAATAATCGATCGCATCACCCAAGGTATAATAATAAGTATAGACCGACCCTGATGTCTCAAGCAATCTTGCCTTATCTGTCATCCCTTGTTCATTGAAGATCTTTACTGCTTCGGTTGTTTTGCATTCTATGCGGTGAAAAGAGATGTTCTCGTTGATAATCTCAATCATGCGTTGTTTGATACGTTTGACGTCTTCAAGTTCTATTTCACGTTTTATATCTAAGTTGCAAAAATATCCTTTTGATACCGGATGCTCAATATAAAGTTTGCAGCCTGGATATAATTCGCAGACGGCTTTATAGAGAACAAAACAAATGGAGCGGAAGTAGGCGCGCATGCCCGATGGAGAAGTAATATCAAGAAATTC
>JALNVG010000270.1 GCA_023227685.1 Bacteroidaceae bacterium | reverse complement strand
TTGTTATAGCGCAAAGGATAAAGATTATGTTCGTATAATCCACCTTTCCCTGAAGCATAAAAACCATTAAGCGGAGCTGCTTCGCCAAAATCAACTTTGATGGCCCCCACACCCATAGAAAGCAATTTGGCAAGATGACGCTGATACCACGCAACCGTATGTGAATTGGAAAAATCAAGAACGGCATCCTCATAAGGCATCCCGCCATCAGCATTCTTTACCTGAAAACCGCTATCAACAATTTCCGTATAGTATTTATTCTTGGGTGTGAAATATGACAACTGCCATAATGATAGATGAAAGCCCTGCTTTAACAAATCGTTAATCATCTTTTGAGGATTATCAAAACGACTGTGAGAAAATTTATAATCACACTGCCAGTCGGTTTCAAACCATCCAGTATCAAAATGTATCACATCCGACGGTATTTTGTATTTACGCAAATTCGCTGCTACATCATAACCTTCTTTCTCTGAAAAATAAGAAATACGACTCATCCATGTACCAAACGACCAAAGGGGTGGCATGGGTGACTTTCCTGTCAGATTGGTATATTCATTCAATATTTCTTTAGGTGAACCGACAAAAAGAAACAAATCGAGCGATTCATCGGCCATAAACAACTTATCAGCACCAACATATGTAGAGCCGAAATCACAGGTGACGGGAGCTGACGTATGCATAAACATACCATAGCCACGACTACTCATAAAGAAAGGAATAGGCTTGTACATATCTTTGGTTTCCGGCCCTTGAGGATCGGTAACAAACAAATTAATCTTTTGCCCGACTTTATTAACAGAAGTAAATGATTCACCACAACCGACGATCTTCTCGCCGGGCAATAGAGAAAAGACGGGATTCAATCTCCTTGCATTATCCGAACTACGTCGGATAAAATTGAAAGGAAGAATCTTAACTTGAGTTGAATCATTATCCCTCCAACGACGGGTCTCCGTCATCAGCTTACCCTTTTTATCGTAGAGGATGATGCGCCAAGGATCGGATTCAATAAGTAATGTTCCAGCCTCACTTTTATACTGATAACCGCCGGCAACCTTAGTGAATTTCCAAGCATTGCTTTTCTTTGGAGGAGCAACCAACATCAACGAATCCACATCTTTCGAACCTACGTAATTGGTAAGCATACGAATACGTATGGTATGCGAAGATACAAAATCGACAGAGAACTTAAAGTGCGGATCATTCTCATAGGCCGTCTCTGGAAAATCCAGCATTTTTAGCTTTTGCGGCAAAACTGTAACCGTATTGAATGCTTGACGGGCATATAAACTTTCACGCTTCCACTGAACAAGACCACAGCCGGTAGCTCCATCAAAGGATATGAGCTTATCGGCAAAGAAAAACTGATTGGTAAAATCCGAAAAATCGGTACTTACATCCATCGGGACATTCATTAAGGCACCCGTTTCTTGCGGATGTGCCCTATAAAAAGGCATTATGAGCAATGCCAGACCTATTAACACTTGTTTTCTTATCATATTATTTGATTCTATTTATTCTACTTTAAAAACTTGGTAAATATGGGGTTTTATAACTAATCCATACGTATTTTCTGCTGTTGGATATACTATAGAGTGATTCACCAAATTGATCAACCGATGAGATTCATTTGTAGTAATGGCTTTAATGTTGACAGACGTATCATTAAAGGATTCTACGATAAATGTGTTATTATCATAGATGAACAAACTTACTTTTGAAGGACCTTCGATACGGATATTCAAATCTTTACTCATGATTTTCCGCAGGAAATTCAAATAGCCTTCGGGCAAATCATAAAGATTACCCATATCATCTGGAATGGTCATTACATACATATTTCCCTTTGAATAGGCTGCACGCAGAAGCATCGGAAAACCGCTTACGCCACCTGTCAACGGACGTCCGGCACTGGCTATATCCCAACAATCATTAGTCTGATACCTGACCTGAGGAATCAAAATATCTTTATTTGACTTCCCGTTTATTCCAAAATCATTAACGATAGCTTTTAAATCAGAGCAACGCACTTCTGCAACGTCAGCTATCTTATCCAGTATTGCCTTTAACAAACTGCTTGTTATCACCACATCTCCTCCCCTTTTCAACTGTGCCTCAATTTTTGGGACAATATCCGGATCATATTTTGCCTGCTCGGTAAGAAGCACCACCTTTTTATCAGTTGGAAACTCGGGATACATATCCATAGGCAAGCCGATCATTCCCAAATAATTCTGAAGAAAATCATCGCCTAAAGAATTAAACGGTTTATAGGATTTAATGCCAATAGGATTCCCCAACAAATAAACTAACTTATCGATTTCGGGTAGAGTACTACCTGCAACACCGGCAATCGTAGTTGAACATGCACGACCACCGTCATACAGCAAAGTAGGATCAGAAAGTTGACGATAATCAAATAACATCAAATCTGAAGCTTTAGCAAACAGCGTCAACCATAATTGCTCGGCATAACGATATGCACCCATTTCGAAACCACCGGAATCCACCCAGCCTCCTCCATTATGGCCGGGACTTAAATTTTCAAAATAACGAATGATATTATAACTTAAATAATTTTGAAGATGTTGAGCATTGGATGGGTTGCGCGTTTCAGTCCCAGTCCATATTCCATCAAATATTTTTGGCCCATTCTTCAAATCAAAGCCAAGACCCTGAAAATGATCATACCAATTAGGATATTTGATGATCACCTTTACTCTCGGATTTACTTTCTTTGCTGCGTTGACAACCAGATCCCGTCCGGCTTCCATCATCAAATGCGTCCGATAATCCGTCCAACTTTGACTTCCTTTTGCCTTTATTTCCACATCAGTCTTACTGTTGGTGAAGAAAAAATCATCAAGAAGAAACTCATTAAAATGTTTGGCCGTAAATTCGGAAATCTCACGAACCCGTTTTCTGTGATCCTGATTAGAATAAGAAAAAGTCTCAAAATGATTAGACTCATTAATCGTAAAAGTTATTCCTCCAGCTACTTCCAAACCCCGTGCAAGAAAAAACTTCTTGGCCTTCTCAATGGTAGCTGCAGGCACCAAGAGGCAATCTCGATAAGTCTCCAAGTAGATTTTATCTACTTTTACTTGCTGAGAAATAACATTCCATGTA
>JALNVG010000269.1 GCA_023227685.1 Bacteroidaceae bacterium | reverse complement strand
TTCGTTGACTGTATATGATTTGCATTGTAAACTTGAGAAATCTTGTAGCGAAAAAATAGATAAATGGTGTTATGCATCTTTTATTTTCCCTGAAACTCATACGGTTTGGTGTGCGTATGATGGGGCGGAAAACGAACTCGATTACTTAATGTTTACATACGAAGTTGATGATAGTGATTCTGTTATTGTGTCTGAAGCAACACCCGTTAAACTTACAGTATCTGTTGCAGAAATAAATAAAATAATTAGTGAAAAAGATTCTGTTATTTCTTTAAAAGATGCTGAAATCGTCAAGAAGGACAACACTCTTATAAAAGCGAACGAAGAAATTGTTGGTTTGAAGAGTGAAATTGCAACGCTTGAACCTTATAAAGTAGAACATGAGCAAGCCGAAGCTGCTCGTATTGAAGCAAAAAAGGAAGAAAAGCGCAACGAGATTAAAATTATGCTAATAAAGAGTAAGTTTTTCTCGGAAAAAGACATGGAATCAGAACAGATTAAGAGTCTTATTGCCGAAACCGATGAGGTTGGCGTTAAGTCTCTTATTTCCGATAGGTTTATGGCATCTCTTGATGCTAATGTTAAACCTGAAACGGCTGAAAAACAGCCTACGACTATCCCTAAAGCCAACATTTCTTTTGACGGTGATGATTTTACTGTTACAAAAATGTTGAATATGCGCGAACATAAAAATTAAAAAGGAAGGTAAATAAAAATGCTTAGAGATTATATCACGATTTCAAATAAACCTGTTCTTGTTACATATAAGGCAGATGCCGCTTGCAAGACTGGTATGGGTGTTGTTCTTGATGATACTAATGGAGAATTTGCATTCCCTACTGCTGCTACTGCTGATGAGATTTATTTCGTTGACAAAGAGCGTATCCCTACCGGTACAAATGCAGCAATATCAGAACATTCGGATTATGACAGCGAATTTATTGACGTTAAAGTAGGAGAGCTTGCGAAGCTTGTTAAGTATCTGCCCGGCGAGGAGTTTCTCACTGACCAAATTGCAGCTTCACAGACCAATGGAACGGTTTTAGTTGTCGGTACTGATGGAAAACTCACTGCTGCTACATCAACAACTACTTCTCGTTATTATCTTGTAAAGAAAGATTTTTCTGACAATGGTCATACTCTTGCAAGAATTCGCGTTCTTGAAATTCCGATTGTTAACGCGTAATTAAATTAAAATAAAATGGAGGATAATATAATGAACGTTGAAATTGCAGAGGCTATAAAAAACGTAGACCTTTTTGAAATGGCTGCAAAAACACAAAATTGCCCTAAAGCTTTGACCGAGGATGAAAAGGCTGTTGCTGAACATCTTGATGGATATTTCAGAAAAATCGGTGAGACTGGTCATGACCCGGATCATGAGATTGCTGCTTTTATCAATAAAGCTGTAAATACTGAAATTCACGATACTCCAGATGAATTACTTGACCGTCTTTTTGATCGTGGTACTATCGGCGAGTTTGATGACTTCAATCTGATTCTTGACCCCAAAAATACTCTTGTTGCATATGAAGCTGCAAAAGGTGGTGTTGTACCCAAGAGCTGGCTTGATATTCCCGCGGTTACTCCTACTACTATTAACTATTCCATTACTACCGACCTCAGCTTCGCGGATTTAAGAAAAAGTGGTTGGAAAAATATTGCACGTGTTACAGATTATTCGGGCAAAGCACTAAAAAATAAAATGTTTTCTAAACTCTTTGATGTTATTGACTCCGGTCTTTCTTCTGGTGACAATGTAATAGCTGAAGCTACTGCTGCTCCGACTGCTACTTCTGCTGGCAAGCTTGCAAGTTATATTAATGATATGGGTGGCGGTGTTATTGTTGGTCTGTCTAAATATATCGTAGCTATTTCGCAACTTACAGGTTATGTGTCTGAGAGCATGATGAATGAACTATATCGCACTGGTATGCTTGGTAAATATCTTGGTTGCGATCTATATCCAATTTCTTCACAGAAAAAGCTTGGCGACGGTACAAATCAGATTAAAGATAAGAAACTTTTTGGCATTGCCGGCAAGATTGGCGTTCTCGATATGAAGGGCGATGTTCATACATATCAGGAATCTGATGTACATAATGATAAGATCAATATTTACGTTAAGGACTTTTCTTTCTCATATGCTTTTAATAAGACTTCTCTCGACAATGTAGCAAAGGTAACAATGGCTCTGTAATCAATACTCATAATGATATGAGGGGTATTAATTTATCCCTCATATGCGTTATATTAAGGACTGAACAATGAAATATTTTTATTGTTACTCTGAGAGATTCAAAAAGGCTTTATGTGCCAGTGGATTTTATATTATAAGAGAAGGATTTAATAAAAATACGAACTCAAAATATTGGGTCTTTATCGGAAGTGATGCGTTCAATTATTATAAAAATAATATATATCAAAAAGAACGTGACAAATATTAATTTTAAGAAAGGAAATAGCAATGGTTTTAAATTCAGAAAAATTATATAATGTGATCAACTATTCTGCATGTTCCGTAAGTGTTTCTGCAAAAAATACTGAATATTTATTTAATCCCGGCTCACAGGAGAGTCCATATATATTGCCTTTAATGTTACATGAAATAATTGAAATTAACTCAACCGGCAGAGCATTTAAGGACGGACTTCTTTTTTTCGATACAGATACCGAGGAGGATATGTATAATACTTTAAGAATACCTGAGTGGAAAAATATTCTTAAAGATTGGGAGATTGAAGATATAATTCTTAATCCTACTATGGATGGAATCAAGAAAATACTCAATGTGAACAATGAGATGGGTATGCAACGTGTCAACGCTATATATGTTATGCTTAAAAATAGTTTTGCGGATATTCCGTCACATTGCGCGAAAATTCTTGATGCCAGAATTGAGGAATATAGAAATGGTGTGTATAATACAAAAATAGTTATAAAATCTTTGTTTACAGGTGATTCTTCAAAAATTCAAGAATTAACCGATGAGAATGATAGTCTTAAATCTGAGATTGAAAAGCTTAAAGCCAAACTTAAGAAAGTCGAAGAGTCTTCTACAAAGACGAAATCAGCAGCGAAGAAAGAGTAAATAAGTTATGGGGACTTTATACTCAACAATTATAGATGCTTTTAAAACTCG
>JALNVG010000268.1 GCA_023227685.1 Bacteroidaceae bacterium | reverse complement strand
TAGCCAACGAATAAAAGAAAGTTGGTGTATTGATTAAATGGATCTCTATTAAAGTATATTCAAGAATAAAAATATGATAACAAAACAGTTATTGCATCCCGAAAGTATAGTTGTGGTTGGCGCATCTAACAATGTGCACAAGCCGGGTGGTGCAATTATCAAAAACCTCGTTGATGGGGGATATAAGGGAGTACTTCGTGCGGTGAACCCGAAGGATTCTGACATACAGGGTCTTCCCACTTTTGCCGATGCAAAGGATATGCCCGATACGGATTTGGCCATTCTTGCTGTTCGCGCAGATTTGTGTCCGGATATTGTTGAAGTTTTTGCATCAACAAAACATACACGTGCATTCATCATTATTTCTGCGGGGTTTGGTGAAGAAACACATAAGGGTGCATTGCTTGAAGATAGGATATTGAAGATCGTAAATAAATACGGAGCTTCGCTTATCGGCCCTAATTGTATCGGCCTTTTAAATACATGGCATCATAGCGTGTTCACTCAGCCCATTCCGAACTTGAATCCTAGAGGAGTGGATTTAATTTCCAGTTCCGGTGCAACGGCGGTGTTTATCCTTGAGTCGGCTGTGGTCATGGGTTTGCAATTTAATTCTGTTTGGTCGGTTGGCAATGGCAAACAGATCGGTGTGGAAGATGTTTTGCAATTTATGGATGAGAATTTTAATCCGGAGACAGATTCAAAGATAAAGTTACTGTATATTGAGAGCATTAATAATCCCGATCGTCTTTTATTTCATTCGGCTTCATTGATTAGAAAAGGTTGCCGTATAGCAGCGATCAAAGCCGGAAGTTCGGAAAGCGGAAGTCGTGCAGCTTCTTCACATACGGGAGCCATTGCAACGCCCGATTCTGCCGTTGAGGCTTTGTTTCGCAAGGCCGGTATTGTCCGTTGTTTCTCGCGTGAAGAGTTGACGACAGTTGGCAGTATTTTTACACTTCCCGAATTTAAGGGGCGCAATTTTGCTATCGTTACTCATGCCGGAGGTCCCGGTGTGATGTTGGCTGATGCTTTGTCCAAGGGAGGACTGAATGTTCCTAAGCTTGAAGGCCCTTTGGTTGATGAACTTAAAAGCAAACTTTTTCCAGGTGCGGCAGTAGGTAATCCCATTGATATTCTGGCTACCGGAACGCCTGAGCAGTTGGGTATCGCTATTGATTATTGTGAAGATAAATTTGATAACATCGATGCACTCTTTGTTATTTTCGGTACTCCCGGATTGGTGACGATGTTTGAGGCTTATGAGGTGCTTCACAAGAAGATGGAGAATCCTAAAAAACCGATATTCCCTATTCTTCCTTCTACCCATACGGCCGGTAAGGAGGTGGAAGAGTTTTTGCAAAACGGACATGTTAATTTTGCCGATGAAGTGACATTAGGCAATGCCTTGTCACGTATTGTGAATGTTCCGCGACCGGCATCCTCAGAAATGGAACTTTATGGCGTTGATATTCCACGTATTCGTCATATTATAGATTCAATTGATTGCAATGGATATATTGCGCCGAATCTTGTACAAGATTTATTGCGTTCGGCAGGCATTCCGCTTGTGCCTGAGTTCGTCTCAGACAAGAAGAATGAAATTCTTGATTTTGTCCGTAGTAACGGTTTCCCTGTCGTGGCAAAAGTAGTTGGCCCTGTTCATAAGTCAGATGTCGGTGGTGTGACTTTGAATATCATGAGCGAGCAACATTTGTCTTTGGAATTTGAAAGAATGATGAATATCTCCGGAGCCCATGCCGTTATGGTGCAACCGATGCTAAAGGGTGTCGAATTGTTTATCGGTGCCAAGTATGAAAAGAAATTCGGGCATGTAGTGCTTTGCGGATTGGGTGGCATCTTTGTGGAGGTATTGAAAGATGTCTCTTATGGTTTGGCTCCGCTGTCTTATAAGGAGGCTTATTCGATGATTCATTCGCTGCGCGCCTACAAAATTATTCAAGGTACCCGTGGACAAAAGGGTGTGGATGAAAGGAAATTTGCCGAGATTATAGTTCGTTTATCAACGTTGCTACGCTTTGCCACGGAAATCAAAGAAATGGACATCAATCCGTTGCTGGCTACAGAGAATGATGTTATAGCGGTGGATGCACGAATCAGAATTGAAAAATAAGAGTGCGGAAAGTTATGAGGATCGGATTATCCTGCCCAATTTTCCCGGTCTAAGTTGCGATAACTTATAGCCTCAGCGATATGAGAGGGGAGGATGTTATTGGTACCTTCTAAATCGGCGATAGTGCGTGATACTTTTAATATCCGGTCGTACGCCCGTGCCGAGAGATTGAGCTTTTCCATTGCTATTCTTAATAAATTCAGTCCGGCTTTATCGGGCTGTGCAAATTCAGCAAGAAGGCTGCTTGTCATTTGTGCATTGCAATGAATTCCTTGATGTGAAGCAAAACGTGATTCTTGTATTTGTCTTGCTTTGATTACTCGTTTGCGTATCTCTTTGCTTGGCTCACCACGTCGTTGGTCGGAGATTTTGTCGAACGGAACGGGCACTATCTCTATCTGAATATCAATGCGATCGAGCAACGGTCCGGAGATTCTGTTCAAGTATTTTTGTACCTGTCCCGGACTGCATACGCATGCTTTCGTCGGGTGGTTGTAATATCCGCACGGACATGGGTTCATTGAAGCAACCAGCATAAAACTTGCAGGATAATTGATCGTGCTTTTTATTCGGGATATTGTGATACATCTGTCTTCAAGCGGTTGACGGAGAACTTCGAGTACGTTTCTGCTGAATTCCGGAAGTTCATCCAAGAAAAGAACACCGTTGTGAGCAAGACTGATTTCTCCCGGTTGCGGGAAGCTGCCGCCACCTACCATGGCTACTTGTGATATGGTGTGGTGAGGATCGCGGAAAGGGCGTTGTGAAATCAAGGATGTATTCTTTCCCAATTTTCCGGCTACGGAATGAATCTTTGTGGTTTCCAAACTCTCGCTTAGTGAAAGAGGTGGAAGAATGGAGGGAAGTCGTTTTGCCATCATTGATTTACCACTACCGGGTGATCCGATCATAATCAGATTATGTCCTCCGGATGCTGCTACCTCTAGTGCCCGTTTTACGTTTTCTTGTCCTTTGACATCGGAAAAATCATAATCGAATTGCGATTGTTCGGT
>JALNVG010000267.1 GCA_023227685.1 Bacteroidaceae bacterium | reverse complement strand
ATTTCGATGTAAAAATTGATTATGTTGAACTTACTCCTGAAGAGTTTGAAGATAAAATGAATACTTACAAGTCTAATTTAGACATTTTATTTGCTGAAGGTAAATATATTGAAGACGAAATAAAAAAGAATCTTGACGGTGTTAAGTATGAATAAGATTAAACTTGGAGATGTTCTTGATTTCAAACGAGGAATGTCTGTTGCAGGTGAGTTTTATTCAAATGAAGGAAGATATGTTAGATTGACATTAGGTAATTTTACTTATCCTGAATGTGGATTTAAGTTTAATACTTCAAAAGAAGACCTCTACTATACAGGAACAATAAGAAAAGAGTTTATTATGAAAAAAGGAGATATTATAACTCCTTTAACAGAACAAGTTCGTGGATTATTAGGAAATACTGCAACTATTCCTGAAGATGGTTTATACATTCAAACTCAGGATGTGGCAAAGGTGATTCCTAATGAAACTAAAATTGATAAAAGATTTGCATACTATCTAGTTTCTTCACCTACTGTAAAGAAACAATTGGATGCTGGTTCTCAACAAACAAAAATAAGACATACTTCTCCAGATAAATTAAAAGATTGTTATGCATATTTACCCGAATTGAATACACAAAATAAAATAGCCAAATTGTTAGATTCTATTAAAGATAAGATTGAAACAAACAACAAAATCAATGCTGAACTAGAATCAATGGCTAAAACTTTATATGATTATTCGTTCTTACAATTTGAGTTTCCGAATTCTGAAGGTAAACCTTATAAATCCTCTGGTGGCAAGATGGTTTGGAATGAAGAACTGAAAAGAGAAATACCTGAGGGATGGTGTGTTAATAATCTTAAAGATATAACCACCTTATCCTTGGGTGGTACCCCAACAAGAGACAAAAAAGAGTATTGGGGAAACGGCAAATTTAATTGGCTTAATTCAGGAGAGGTTTCAAATTTTCCAATCATTACTTCTGAAGAGAAAATAACTAGATTAGGACTTGAAAATTCTGCAACTGAATACATGAAAAAAGGAACGGTTATCATATCAATTACTGGTAATATTAGAGCAAGTATATTAGGAATTGATTCATGTGCAAATCAATCGGTAGTAGGTATTTCGGAAAGTGGAATATATAAAAAGGAATATCTTTATCCAGCAATTTCTATGCTTTTAAATCAATTCACTAAGATTTCCACTGGTAATTGCCAACAACATATAAACAAAAAGATATTGGAAGAATCTAAAACATTGACTCCACCAGATACCATTCTGCAGAACTATTACTTGAAAGTCGAACCAATATATAATGCAATTCTTAATAATGCATTTCAAAATCAAGAATTATCATCTCTTAGAGTATTTTTACTTCCATTACTAATGAATGGTCAAGTTACTTTTAAGGGAAAAAGTTATGAGCGACAATAAATCACTTACTGTTTATAAAGTTTTATTAGTAATGCTTATTACTTCGCTATCAATTACTGGAATAAGTTTCCTAGATGATAAAATTTGGAATATAGTAATGGTAATAGTTGGTGTTGTTGCATATGCCATTGTTGGTGGACTATACTCAATTCACGCAATTTCAGGAAAATATGCTGGGAAAGACGCTTACGTTGCAGTTTTTATTATTCTTTTGTTATTAGGCTACTGGTTATATCAAGGTATTATCAAAATTCAACTATGGGTCCTTTCATGGACACTAGCAGTAAAAATTACCGTTCCAAGTATAATGGTATTATTAATCGCTGGAACAATTCTATTGTTAGTAGTAAAAAAGCAAAAAAGTAAGGAGAACAAATGAAAAAATCTGATATTTTTTGGCAGACTTATCTAAAGATAGAAAAAGAATTACTTGAAGTTGCTAAATATATATATGTTACCGATGAAAAAATTGTGAATCATAATAGTCAAAAATATACAAGTCAGTTAGAAACGTTTTCCCCCTATATTGCAGATCTCATTATTAGAACTTGTATAGAAATTGAAGCTATTTCAAAAGAATTATATTTTGATTTTGGCGGTACTAAAACCAGAGGATCCAAAGAAATATTTTTTGATGAAGATTGTTTAAAACTTCTTGATATAAAGTGTCAAACTCACAAAAAAGTAGTATTATTATCTTGTTTATCTTTCAATTTAACAAAGGAGGAAAATACAGTTTTTAAACCTCTTAGGGAAGCTCATAAGCGTCAAGGAACTGATTGGGAAAAAGCTTATCAAGCACTGAAACATGATAGGTATTCTTCAATTTGTAAGGGGACAATTAAAAACTTAATTCACGCACTAGCTGCACTATATTTGTTAAACATTTATTATAGGGATGTAAAATTAAATTCTAAATATTTAGAAGTAAGTAATCTTGATTTTTCATTTGGTTCAGCAATATTTTCTATAAAGCCTCCTAATCATAACTATGTGATTGATGTTATTAATGGTAAAGAGTTCGACGATATTCTAGTATCAGATGATAGTCCATATATCCTCAAATATGTTGATTCGACATATAAAGCAGTTATTAATGCTTGTAAAAAAAATATAGAAGAACAAAATAAATATATTTTGTCGCAACCTGAATTCAAGGAACCTGAATTTAAAAAAATAGTCAAGGAAGGATTACAAAAAGAAAAAGAAAATCCAAGAGAAAGATTTATATATATTTGGGAGTTGTGTAAATATAGACTTAATAAAAAAACACCATCTAACCTATCTTATGAAAAAAGAAAACAGTTGTTTCTCTCAAGCAATGAGTGGAATGGTAGAATCAGAAAAAATAACAAGCATAAATCTGCAGAAGAATTAACTCCAGAAAATATTCAAGCTGAAATAAATTCGGCAGCAATATGTGCTGGAATGGAATTGGAACAACAATTTAGATCAATGCGTATGCAAAAAGCTTATAAAGAAGGTTATTGTGAATTAATTATTGATAAAGGAAATATTAAGTACAATTAAAAAGCCTCACCCTAGAGCTATTAACTCTTGGATGAGGTCTTATTTTGGCGTGATTTGGTCTTATCCCCTACGGGTGTCATCTAATGTAATCGGATTTTTTCATGCAAAAAGGGAGAGCCTCCTATTTGTTGTCAATTTTTTTATTAGTCCTGCAATGGTTTAAAATAGACCTTTTACAAAACTATTTTGACTTCTATGTTTAAACTTTTAATTATTACCCAAACATTTACATGGTTAATATTAAATAT
>JALNVG010000266.1 GCA_023227685.1 Bacteroidaceae bacterium | reverse complement strand
TATTGTACAAGTGATTTGTCATGGACTAACACTGAAGTAACAATAAATGGTTCAGCAGTTTCAGGTCCGCTCGATCTTGAGACATTGAGTAGTCCTGCATCTTCGGTATTTACCGATCCGGACAATGGCGACTTTACTGTCAATGATGCGACACTGAAAGAACAATCGATAGGTGATCCTCGATGGTTGGAGTAAGAGTGATATTCATATAAAATTAAAAAGTCCGAATAGTAAATAATACTATTCGGACCTTTTGTTTTTATACTTTTGTATGCTTGAACAAATACCACCAAACTCCTATTCAAATAAGTTCAGCTTATTTTTTCTTGCCTCCTCCAAAGAAACCATATTCAGCATTTTCTTCTTTTCCTCAGCATCAGCTATTGTTTGAGCATAATCGGCACGCAATTCCTTCACATATTCATCTTTCGTACGTTTATTCATTAATCGGGCGGCAATACCAGTATTAACGGATGCGTCACGGCAATAAACAACCGGAGCATGATAAACCGGAGCTATCTTCAAGGCTGTATGGAGCTTACTCGTCGTAGCTCCACCGATTATCAGTGGAATATCCAATCCGGCCTTTTCCAATTCGCCGGCCACATGCACCATTTCATCCAAAGAAGGAGTAATCAAGCCCGACAATCCGATCAAATCTACTTTCTCGCTGATTGCCGTTTGAACAATCTTTTCTGCCGGAACCATAACGCCCAAATCAATCACTTCATAACCGTTGCAAGCCATGACTACTGATACGATATTCTTTCCGATGTCATGCACATCACCTTTAACTGTGGCCATCAACACCTTCCCCGAAGAAGAAGAACTGCCTGCCTGTTTCTCCGATTCAATCACCGGCTGAAGTATAGCCACCGCTTTCTTCATCGTCCGTGCAGTTTTCACGACCTGCGGCAGAAACATTTTGCCGGAACCGAAGAGACGCCCAACTTCATTCATCCCATCCATCAAGGGACCTTCAATCACATCAACAGCGTGGTCATAACACGTAAGTGCCTCTTTCAAATCCTCTTCCAGATAATCGCCGATACCTTTCATGAGCGCATAGCCCAAACGCTTCTGCACCGATTCACTCCGCCAAGCATCACGTTTCACTGATACATGCGTACCACCGATCGTATCAGCGCTGGCAGAATTTTTCATCTCCTCAGCCAATTCGATAAGACGTTCGGACGCATCGGACTTGCGGTTAAGTACAACATCTTCAATCGTTTCGAGTATATTTTGAGGAATCTCACTATAAATCACCGAAGTTCCGGGATTGACAATACCCATATCCATTCCTTTATTAATAGCATGATAAAGGAATACGGCATGCATCGCCTCACGAATATAATTATTGCCGCGGAACGAAAACGAAAGATTACTCACTCCTCCGCTCACATGAGCACCGGGAAGATTATGGCGCACCCACTCGGTAGCTTTGATGAAATTGACAGCATAATTATTGTGCTCCTCCATGCCTGTAGCTATGGCAAGAACATTCAAATCGAATATAATATCGGCAGGATTGAAATTCAGGCGGTCAACAAGCAAATCGTAAGCACGACGGCAAACCTCAATCTTGCGTTCCACCGTGGCAGCCTGACCGTTCTCATCAAAAGCCATCACAATAACTGCCGCACCATAATGTTGAACCTTTCGCGCACGTTCCAAGAAAATGTCTTCGCCTTCCTTCAAAGAGATGGAATTGACCACACATTTACCTTGCATGCACTTCAACCCCGCCTCGATAACCTCCCACTTGGAAGAATCGATCATAACAGGCACACGGGATATCTCGGGATCTGAAGAAATCAAATTGAGAAAAGTTACCATCTCCTCTTTGCCTTCAAGCAACCCATCATCCATATTGATATCAAGAATCTGCGCCCCGTCGTCCACTTGTTTGCGGGCTATGGATAGAGATTCATCATATTTCTTTTCTTTAATCAATCGGAGAAATTTGCGTGATCCGGCTACGTTGCAACGCTCACCGATGTTGACAAAGTTGATTTCCGGCTTTACCTCAAGCAATTCCAAACCTGATAACTGGAGATATGGTGATTTGGCTACCGGTTGATGTGGAACAGCTCCGGCAACCAATGCGGGAAATTTGGCGATAAAAGCTTCTGTGGTACCGCAACATCCACCGATGATATTTACAAGTCCTTCTTTGATGAATTCTTTGATTTCAACAGCCATCTGCTCAGGAGTTTGGTCGTATGCGCCCAAACTATTCGGCAATCCGGCATTGGGATAAACACTGATATAATATGGGGCCTTGGCTGCCATTTCTTCAAGAAACGGTTTGAGCTGACTGGCTCCGAACGAACAATTCAAGCCGACAGAAAAGATGGGAGCATGCTGCACAGAGGTTAGAAAAGCGCCGAGGGTCTGCCCCGACAATGTTCGTCCGCCTATATCAGCTACCGTAACCGAAAGCATCAGAGGGACATTGATTCCGCTTGATTCCATCGCCTGCCGGGCAGCAAAAATTGCAGCTTTTGCATTTAATGTATCAAAAATAGTCTCGATCAACAAGGCATCCACCCCACCCTTCAACATTACCTCCATCTGGGTACGGTAAGCTGCACTCAAATTATCAAACGTTATGGCACGGTAAGCAGGATCGTTAACATCGGGACTCATTGAGCAAGTCTTGTTTGTGGGACCGACGGACCCCGCAACAAACCTCGGCTTCAAAGGATTACGGGCTGTATATTCATCAGCCAATTGACGGGCGATGGTTACTGCTGCATGGTTTATTTCTTCCACATACTCTTCCGTATGATAATCAGCCATCGAAACAGTTGTGGCATTAAAGGTGTTGGTTTCTATGATATCGGCACCCGCCTCAAGATAACGTCTGTGAATATCTCCGATCACATCGGGACGCGTAAGACATAATAGATCGTTATTCCCTTTGAGCTGTCCGGATAAATCTGCAAAACGAGCCCCTCGGAAATCTTCTTCCGCGAGGCGATAAGATTGAATCATTGTGCCCATGGCACCATCCAAAACAAGAATACGTTCAGTTATTAAATCCCCTAAGGTCTTCATTCTTTGTTTTTAAACACACGATCCATCTCTCTACGGTCATCCTTCTCCCGCAAAGTTTGTCGTTTATCATATTCTTTTTTGCCTTTGGCCACAGCAATAACTATTTTGGCCAGACCTTTTTGACTGATAAACATCCG
>JALNVG010000265.1 GCA_023227685.1 Bacteroidaceae bacterium | reverse complement strand
TCTCATCACCCGGATTCAAACAAGACAGAAAAGAAAACAACACGGCTTCGGAACCACCCGATGTGATAATAATATCATCCGCCGTCAAATTAATATTGAATTTCTTGTAATAGCCTACCAGTTTCTCGCGGTAGCTGCGGTATCCGGCGCTCGGACTATATTCGAGGACCTTTCTATCCATATTATGAATAGCATCAATGCCCACTTGAGGCGTAGGCAGATCCGGTTGTCCGATATTAAGATGATACACATGAATTCCCCTTGCTTTAGCTTTTTCTGCCAAAGGAGAGAGTTTCCTGATTGGAGAAGCAGGCATTTCATTTCCACGAATTGATATAGTAGGCATAATTTCTTTTTAATATTATACTAAATTATCGTTTTCTACTTTTACGGCAAAGCCGATTTTCAACTTTGTTTCTTTTGAACTGCAAATGTACATAAATATTTGAATACGAAAACATAAAAGCTTCTATTTTCATAAAATCATCCAAAAACAAAACAAAATTAGTCCTAAAATCTCAAGATTAAAGCAACAAATATTTTGTCTTTTGTGAATAGAAACGTATATTTGCAATGAAATTGATGTTTTTTATTACAAAACAGACTAATTATAAAACAATATATGGAAAAAGACTATTTTAAAACCTATCCCAATAAAGAGGGATTCTTCAAGGAATACGGCGGTTCATTCATTCCGGACGAACTCCAAAAAGAAATGAATAAGATCAATGATGCTTATTATTCAATCAGTAAATCACATAAATTCATCTCTGAGCTCCGCAGCATACGTAAGCACTATCAGGGTCGCCCCACACCGGTTTATTATTGCAACCGTTTGAGTGAAAAATACGGTGGCCGTATCTATCTAAAAAGAGAAGATTTGAATCATACCGGAGCACACAAGCTGAACCATTGCATGGGTGAAGCCTTATTAGCCAAATATCTGGGTAAAAAGAAATTGATTGCTGAAACCGGTGCCGGACAACATGGCGTTGCCCTTGCTACCGCAGCAGCCTACTTCGGTTTGGAGTGCGAAATATATATGGGCGAAGTCGATATAGCCAAAGAGCATCCCAATGTCATTCGTATGCAAATACTCGGAGCAAAAGTTGTTCCGGTCACCCACGGATTGAAAACCTTAAAAGAGGCTGTTGATTCAGCATTCGAAGCCTATTTAAAAGATCCTATTAATTCCATCTATTGCATCGGATCAGTGGTAGGTCCCCATCCGTTCCCTATGATGGTACGCGATTTCCAGCGCATAGTCGGCATCGAAGCCCGCGAACAATTTTTAGAAATGACAGGCGAATTGCCCGACAAAATAGTAGCCTGTGTTGGCGGCGGAAGCAATTCCATCGGCATATTCAGCGCTTTCCTTGATGACCCATGCGAATTGATCGGTGTAGAACCGGGAGGTCTCGGCCTTACTCTGGGCAAACATGCGGCCACAGCCTGTTTCGGAAAGCCCGGCCTCATTCACGGATTCAAGTGCTACCTGCTTCAGGATGAAAAAGGAAATCCCGCTCCCGTATATTCTGTTGCCAGCGGATTGGATTATCCGGGCGTAGGACCGGAACATTGCATGTTGAAAGACATGAACCGGATAAAATATGTGACCATCAGCGATAAAGAATGTATTGATGCATTCTATGAGCTCAGTCGTATGGAAGGCATTATACCGGCTCTTGAAAGTGCCCATGCGGTAGCTCATGCCATCAAACTGGCCAAAACAAATCCTCACAGTTCCATCTTGGTCAATCTAAGCGGACGCGGAGATAAAGATATAGACTTTGTCGTAGATAAATACGGATTGCCTAAATAGATTCTTAATAAGAACAAAATGACTATATACATCGTTACTTTCACTTCTCTTCTTGGTAAACAAACGCTGGCAGACAATCCTTTCGGAACAGTAATAAACGAATTAAGGAAACAATATACCATCGAGCTTGTCGACCAGAGAGAAATGGGAAGGCTTCACCGTAGTGATTTCAAAATACTTTTAATTGAAACCGGAGGTGTAGAACATCTGGTCATCAATCAATATGAATTGCTTTCACATCCAACCATCCTTTTAGCAAATGGAGAAAATAATTCTCTGGCATCAGCCATGGAAATCGCCACATGGCTTCGTTCAAAAGGGATGAAAAACGAAATTCTTTACGGCAAAGATTCATTCATTCTTCAACGTATACATATCCTGTATAAAATCTTCACTGCAAACAATGAATTAAATCACTGCCGCATCGGAGTTATCGGTACGCCCTCACCATGGCTCATCGCCAGCAATGTAGACTATCTGTTGGCCAAACGCCGTTGGGGAGTAGAATACATAGACTTGCCTCTCGAACAAGTATACGAACCTTTTTCAAAGATCAAAGATGAAGAAGTGGAACTAGCCTGCAAAGAGATTGCCTCAAAAGCCTTAACCTGCAAAGAAAGCACCCCGAAGGATTTAGTAAAAGCCATGCGCTTTTACAAAGCACTCAAAGAAGTATGTATGAAAGAAAAGCTTGATGCCGTCACACTGAATTGCTTTAAAGTTATCGATCAGATTGGCACCACAGGTTGCCTTGCCTTATCTTTACTCAATGATGAAGGTATCATAGCCGGATGCGAAGGTGATTTGCAATCCATCTTCACAATGCTTGTTGTCAAGGCACTCACCGGGAAATCAGCTTTTATGGGCAATCCGGCAAAGATTGACATTGAATCGAATATCCTCACCATGGCCCATTGTACTATCGGACTTAAACAAACCAAGGATTATACCATCCGCAGTCATTTTGAATCAAAGATCGGCATTGCCATTCAAGGCACACTTTCCGAAGGAGATGTGTCCATCATCAAATGCGGAGGCGAATGCCTTGACGATTATTATCTGTCATCGGGAACATTATTGAAAAATACGGATAATCCCAAGATGTGTCGCACCCAGATACAGATAATGATGAATACACCGGTTGATTACTTTATCAAGAATTCAATCGGCAATCATCACATTGTCGTACAAGGAAATGAAGAGAATCTATTAAACGAATTCTTCCAGTCGAATATTTGCAGACAAATAAAATAAGATTTATCGAATAATCACTGCATTATCGGCTTTTCTATCCAATGAACAAGCAACCCTCTTCAAATTCAGGGTACTACGTGTAGTCGCTACAGTTGCTGCGGAATAAGTTCCGCCTATCAAACTAAGAGCAGTGCTTAAG
>JALNVG010000264.1 GCA_023227685.1 Bacteroidaceae bacterium | reverse complement strand
GATTATCATGTCAAATTCAAAAACTAATTATGCAAAGATAGCTCCCGTCATGTTGGCTTTTTTTTCGATGGGATTTGTTGATTTAGTCGGTATTGCTACCAATTATGTCAAAGCCGATTTCCACCTGACCGATGGTGTGGCTAATTTGTTACCGTCTATGGTCTTTTTCTGGTTCCTTATCTTTTCCGTGCCTACCGGTATGTTGATGGATCGTATCGGTCGCCGGAAAACAGTAGTGATTAGTCTCGTGGTAACGGCTGTATCTCTTGCCATTCCTTTTATTGCTTATAATTATGTGATAATGCTCATCTCTTTTTCATTGTTGGGCATTGGTAATACACTGATGCAAGTTTCGCTTAATCCATTGATCTCCAATTTGATATCGGGTGACCGTCTGGCCAGTGCATTAACTTTCGGACAGTTTATAAAAGCCATAGCCAGTTTCATTGCACCGATTATTGCTGCGTGGGCGGTTGTGATTTTTGGCGATTGGAAAATGTTTTATCCTATTTTTATGCTTGTTGCCGTTATTGCTCTTTTATGGTTAGGTTTTACCAATATTCAAGAAGAGCCGATCAAAAGCAAACCTTCCAGTTTTAAACAATGTTTTTCATTGTTGGGTGATGGATTTGTTTTTCTTTGTTTTCTGGGTATTATTTGTCACGTCGGAATTGATGTGGGAACTAATGTAACTGCTCCGAAGATTTTAATGGAACGTCTTGGCATGGATCTTTCTGCGGCAGGGTATGCAACCAGTGTTTATTTTCTGTTTCGTACGGTGGGTTGCCTGAGTGGAAGTGTTATATTAGCTCATTGGGCATCCAAAAAATTCTTTATTGTTAGTACTTTCATGTTATTTGCGGGCATTGTAGGTTTGCTTTTTGCTCAAAGCCAGTGGACCATTTATGCTTGTGTGGGATTGATAGGTTATGGTAACTCTAATGTTTTCTCTATTGTTTTTTCGCAGGCGATGCTTCATTTGCCTGATAAGAGAAATGAAATATCCGGTTTGATGATTATGGGATTGTTCGGAGGTACAATATTTCCGCTGTTGATGGGTTTTTCTTCCGATGCATTGGCTTCGCAGGTTGGTGCGGTGATGATTTTATTTCTCGGTTCCATTTATTTGCTTACTCTGATTAGGAAAATTAAGAACTAAAATATAATATAGTGATGAATAAAACGACAAAAGTTGTTGTGGGTCTAGGTGAAGTTCTCTGGGATTGCCTTCCTAGTGGAAAACAATTAGGTGGTGCACCTGCTAATTTTGCTTATCATGTTTCTCAATTCGGGCATCAGACTTGTATGGTAAGTGCTGTAGGTAATGATAAATTGGGTGATAAGGCCTTGCAAATCTTTGATGAAAAGAAACTCTGTTATTTTATACCAAGAGTGGATTACCAAACAGGAACAGTTCAAGTTTCACTTTCCGGTGACGGAATTCCTCAATATGAAATAAAAGAAAATGTAGCATGGGACAATATTCCGTTTACTTCGGAACTTCAAGAGCTGGCTCATCATACGATAGCTGTTTCTTTCGGTTCTCTGGCGCAGCGTAGTTTAGTGAGTCGATCAACGATTGCGAAGTTCCTTGAGGCCATGCCGGAGAATGAGGATACGCTAAAAATATTTGATATCAATCTTCGTCAGAAATTTTACACAAAGGAAATCATAGAAGAATCACTTAAATATTGCAATGTCTTAAAAATCAATGATGAAGAGCTGATTGTAGTAAACAGGTTATTTGCTTTCCAAGGAATAGATTTGGAGAATTGTTGCATGGCTCTGATTAGAAATTATAAATTGAAAATGGTAATCTTGACTTGTGGTACAAATGGGAGTTATGTCTTTACACCGGATTTGATGTCTTTTCAAGAAACACCAAAAGTAAAAGTGGCGGATACCGTTGGAGCCGGAGATTCTTTTTCGGCTGCCTTTTGTGCAGCTATACTTTCCGGTTCATGTGTTTCGGATGCGCATAAATTAGCCGTTGATGCTTCTGCCTTTGTTTGTACACAGAAAGGAGCAATGCCTGTTTTGCCAAAAGAAATTTTAAATAGAAAGAAATAAGTAGATGTCCGTTTTTACCTAAGATAAAGATTTTTTTTAATCCTTTTTCAAGTCCTATAAAACGAAAGAAATGTTTTATAGCTTTCTTCCTAATCTTCAAAGATTCTACTTCTTGCCAGCATGGATGCTCCGATCACACCAGCTTTGTCTTTCAATTTTGAAAGAGTAATAACAGAATCTTTGTTCACCAGATTTAGAGAATATTTCCGTACTGCCGTTTTTATGGGCTGAAGTATATAATCTCCTGTAAGAGAAAGTGTCCCACCAATAATTACCATCTCGGGATTAAATATGTTAATCAATCCGGCAATTACTCTGCCTAATTTTTGGGCAATTTCTTCAACAACTTCGATACAGAGTAAATCTTCATTGTTAACAGCTTCAACTATTTCATCTAATGTTATCGGATTTTTATCTTTTAAGATTCGTTCGGATAATATAGAAGATTCGCCATTCTTAATGCGCTCTTTCAAAATACGATATAAAGCAGAACCGGATGCTTCCGTCTCTAAACAACCTTTTTTACCGCAATGGCAAATTATTTCATTGTCAAACATGATAAAATGTCCTAATTCTCCAGAGAACCCGGATTTGCCTTTATACACTTTACCATTTATAATTATACCTAGCCCTAAGCCCCAACTGATGTTGATGAAAATAATGTTTTTTTCACCTTTTACACAGCCTGCCACATATTCTCCGTAAGTCATGGCGCGGGTGTCATTGTCTATCGTTACATTATAGCCTAACTTGTCTATTAATATTTCAGTTAAGGGACGTTCGTCAAAATTGAAAAAACTAAAGCTGTAACCGGAATCAGAGTTTACACGCCCGGAGATATTAATGTTAATATTCAATATCTTTTTCTTATCAATATCAAGCCTATTTATAAAGTGTAATATCAATTCACATAGTTTATTTAAACTTTCGGCTGTGTTTTCAACTAAAAATGGTACATCCGTCTCTATTTTCATTACGTCACCTCTTAAATTAATAAGACAGATATTAATGACAAATTGCTTAATATCCACACCTATAAAATAGCTGGATTTAGGATCTAATCCGTATAGATTTGGATGACGGCCTTCACTAGTCTCCAACTTTCCGTAATCATTAATAAATCCGAGATCGCACATCTCGGAAATGATTTTTGTTACAGTAGGAATACTTAAATCCAATTCCTCTGAGAGTTCGGGG
>JALNVG010000263.1 GCA_023227685.1 Bacteroidaceae bacterium | reverse complement strand
ATTAGAGGTATCGTGTGGTTCTTTGCTAACTCATTATCTGCATGTTCGGGATAAGCTCCACGATGGTCAGGTACGAGGATGATAAGTGTGTTTTTCCAGTATTTAGTTCTTTTATAATTTTCGATAAAATTGCCGAGGCAACTATCAGTATAGGCAAAGGCATTGAGAACTTTATCGTTTAACCTATGGAAAGGTACATCGAATGGTTCGTGGCTGCTTAAAGTTTGAATAATTTTCAAAAAAGGTTGTTTGCTTTTTCCTTTTTTTAGGTCTTCCATGGCACGATTGAATAATGGTCCATCCGGAGTCCCCCATTTGTTATTTAGATGCATCTTGATAGGAAAATCAGATTCAGAGATTAGTTTCTCTATTCCTGAGGATAGAAGGAAAGATCGTTTGTTGGTGAAATCGGCATCACCTCCATAATAGTATTCTGTTTGGTATCCATTATCTCGCAAAGTGCGAATGAGGGAAGGTAGATGTGCTGTCTTTTCTGGGTATTTCATAATACTTGTATTTGGCTGTGCAGGGTATGCACTAAGTATGGCTGCCAATCCACGGTCTGTTCGAAAACTATTGGCATAGCAATGGGTGAATAGCACACCCTCTTGTGCATATTTATCCATGTTGATGGCTACATTAGGTAGTCCATCCATTGTTTTCATAATGTAAGTTGAAAAACTTTCAAGAATTACAAAAATAATGTTCGGCCTTTTGGTGTTGAGTAATTGAGGAATACTGTCACTTACAGGTTTATCTACTAATTGGCTAAAGAGACTATCAGCTATTGCTGGTTTAAAATATTGATATTGTTTATCGAAGTTGTTTTGGTGGGCCAGTGAGGCATTTAAACTGAATACGGGATTAACGGCAGCATGATTGAGAAACTGATCCTGACTATAAAAAGCTTTACCGATATTCATTGTTGATACACCTATTCCTCCACGGATGGGGAGGAATAATACTCCTGTAAGTACTAAAAGTATAAAAGATTCTTTTATTCGGTAATAAGGTATTTTTAATAGGACTTTTTGGCGGATTAGGAATAAATAAAAAATAGTGAATAACAGAGTTGCATAAATGATTATGGTCAAAATTGCTACTATTACGTAGCCATAACTAACACTTGCAGCAGCAAGTTTGGGTGAAGAAAAGAAATAGAAAAGAGGTGAATAATCTAGTGGAAATTCCCAAAAGCTGTATAAACCGGTGTTTACAATGAAGATGATAGATAGGAGGAGTGAAATGATCCCAAAATAAAGTTGTTTTATTCTATAGAGTGCTTTTGAGTTGGTCCATACGGAAAAAATTAACAGAAAAGCCGGTATGATTGTCAAATATCCAGCAACGGAAAGATCAAGTGGGAGACCGTGGAACATTACACTAAGATAATCGGTCAATGTGCAATTTTTATAGAGCGTATGGTTATACCCCATGAATAGCGGCTTCTGTAGAACAAATAAAAGTACGAATAGAAAATATGTTATGATAATTTTTTTGATTCTTTTATTCATAGTTCATATAAAAATTTATGATTGTTTCGCAAAGATACAATTCTTTTCTTTATATTTGCCGTTATAAATAGAAAAATGCCGTATACATGAATAAAATTGCGAAGAAACTTACTGATTTAATTGGACATACTCCATTGATGGAGCTTTCCGCCTATTCGGCCAAATACAATTTAGCATTTCCTCTTATAGCCAAGTTAGAATCTTTTAATCCTGCTGGCAGTGTTAAAGATCGTGTGGGATTGTCAATGATTGAGGATGCCGAGCAACGTGGAATATTGAAACCTGGTGCAATAATAATAGAACCAACTAGTGGAAATACAGGTGTCGGATTAAGTATGGTTGCTACGATTAAGGGTTATCATCTTATTTTGACGATGCCCGAAACAATGAGCATAGAACGGAGAAATTTACTGAAAGCATTCGGCGCGCAAATTGCATTGACTGAAGGTAAGGGTGGTATGGCTGCTTCGATAGCAAAGGCCAAGGAATTGCGTGATACGATTCCCGGATCAGTGATTTTACAACAATTTGAAAATCCGGCGAATACTCTTGCTCATGAACAGACAACGGGACCGGAGATTTGGGAAGGTACAGATGGCAATGTTGCTGCTTTTGTGGCTTGTGTTGGTACAGGTGGAACGGTTTGCGGCGTAGCTCGTGCTTTGAAGAAAAGGAATCCTAATGTTTATATTGCAGCTGTTGAACCTGCTGCATCTCCGATTCTTAATGGTGGAAAAGTCGGCTTACACCGCATTCAAGGTATAGGAGCCAATTTTATTCCTAAACTTTATGAGCCCTCGTTGATTGATGAAGTAATTGATGTACCTGATGATGAAGCTATTCGTGGGGGGCGCGAGTTGGCTAGTACAGAAGGCTTATTGGCTGGCATTTCTTCTGGCGCTGCTGTTTATGCAGCCAGATTGCTTGCCTTGCGCCCTGAATTTGAAGGTAAAATGATAGTTACTCTATTGCCGGATACCGGCGAACGGTATCTTTCTACCGAATTATATGCTTTTGATGCTTATCCATTGGACTAAATTGTATGAAAAGAATTGTATTGATCATTTTTTTCTTTATTCCGTTTATACTTTCAGCTCAAACTTATACTGAATTATTTGATAAAGCTCTCGATGAAATACATAATGATAGTTTGAAGGAAGCAGAAGTGTTGTTGAAACAAGCTCTGAAATTAGAGCCAAACAATAAACGCAATGCTTTAGTATTTTCAAATCTTGGATATATCTTACATCGATTGGGTGATAATGAGCAGGCACTTGATGCTTATAGTCAAGCTCTTGAGATTGTGCCGCAACTTGAATCTACTCACCTTGATCGTGCTGCTATTTTTATGGAAGAGGGTATTACCGATAAGGCTTTTGTAGATTATTGTGATGTACTTACAAAAGATAAGAAAAATACCGAGGCCCTATTGATTCGTGCCTATATTTATGTATTGCGTAGAGATTATACGGAAGCGCATGAAGATTATAGTGCGTTACTAACACTGAAACCTGATAGTTATAGTGGACGTTTGGGATTAGTTTCGCTTTATCAAAAAGAAGGAAATTATAAAGAAGCATTGCTTTTGTCAAACAAAATGATTCTTGAATATCCCGATGATGCCGATTTGTTAATTGCAAGAGCTGGCATTGAACGTGAAATGAGACATGAAGATATGGCGTTGCTTGATTTGGATCAGGCTATAAGTTTGAATGATTCATTACCTAATGCTTATATATTGCGGGGTGAAATTCTATTAAACCGTCAT
>JALNVG010000262.1 GCA_023227685.1 Bacteroidaceae bacterium | reverse complement strand
TAATTTATTCTAAGCCGGTTCCCGTAGCCAACAAAATGGCAGCCTTATTAAGGGCAAAAGGTTGCGATTTGGTCATCTGTCTCTCGCATATCGGCATCACAGAAGACACAGCTATGATACCCCAAACGCACAACATAGATATTGTTTTCGGCGGCCATTCACATACTTTCTTGAGAAGACCAAAATTTATTTCTGACGCCGATGGAAAAAAAATCCCCCTCATACATACAGGATGCAATGGCATTTATGTAGGACGTCTGGACTTGACACTGACACACTGATGAAAAAACTAATTGTTTGCTTTCTTATTTCCTGCTTTTCATCAATTGTTTTTTCTGTCAATACAAACCTTACTTCATCTGCCTTTTTCTACAAAACATCAAAAAATAGTGATTGTGAGCATTGGGTAGATTCAATCATGAAAAAACTTTCTCTCAAGGAGAAAATAGGGCAACTATTCATTTACACAATTGACCCAGCCATCAACAAAACCAATGTGGAATTGCTCAAAAAAGTGATCAGCGACTATAAAATCGGCGGCTTATTATTTTCAAGAGGTAATCTAAACAGTCAGGCCATACTAACCAATCAGGCACAACAATGGTCACATGTACCGCTTTTTATCACTTTTGATGGAGAGTGGGGACTATCAATGCGACTAAATGGAACACCGGCCTTTCCTAAAAACATGGTACTTGGTTGTATTAGTAATAACCAACTCATTTACGAATACGGAAGAGAAGTTGCCCACGAGCTTCATGAAATTGGAGTTCAAATCAACTTTGCTCCTGATGCAGACGTAAATATCAATCCAGACAATCCGGTAATCAACGTTCGTTCTTTTGGCGAAAGTCCAGAAAAAGTATCAAATAAAGTCGTTGCCTACGCCTGCGGACTTGAAGATGGCGGCATTTTATCTGTTTGCAAGCATTATCCGGGACATGGCGACACAAACATAGATTCACACAAGGCACTCCCTATTCTACCTTTTACACGTGAAAGACTGGAAAAGGTAGAACTTTACCCTTTCAAAAAAGCCATTAAAGCTGGATTAAACGGCATTATGGTCGGGCATTTAGTTGTACCGGCCCTCGAAAATGAGAAAGGATTACCAGCTTCATTGTCACACAAAATCATTCATGATTTATTGGTTGAAAAAGAAGGTTTCAAAGGATTGATTTTCACCGATGCACTTAGCATGAAAGGGATATCAGGATTTAAAAATCCTTGCTTGATGGCATTACAGGCAGACAACGACATGATACTAGCGCCAACTGCACTAAGAAATGAATTTTCCACTATTATCAAGGCTGTAAAAGAAGGCAAACTCAGTCTGACGTACATCAACGAAAAATGCAAAAAAGTATTGACCTATAAATATAGGTTAGGATTGAAACAAAAGCCCCAAATACAACTTTCAGGATTAAGACAACGTATCAATACACCCAAAGCCGCCGAATTGATCAAAAGATTAAATATCGCAGCCATTACGGTTCTTGATGAAAAGAATAAGATACTTCCACTACCTATCTTACCTGAAGATTCTGTTGCCTTGCTCGAAGTAGGAAGGAATGGATCAACTGACGCACTGGCCAATCAACTCTCGCTTTATACAAAAGTTTCACGCTTTCAGCTAAGTCCGGCACCGTCTATGTTCACCATAAAAAGACAATATGCGACATTAAGCACCTACAGGCAAACCATCATTGCTATCAGCACAAAAGATCTGGAAGACTATTTGCCATTCTTTAAATTTATTCAATCAAAAGGACATCCGGTATATCTGTTTTTCACCCCGGAGAAAACCATACACCAAATTAAAGAAGCGGTCGCCAATGCTTCTACTGTTATTCTTGGACATTCTCCAAATGTAGACGTTCAATGTCACGTAGCAAATTTATTATATGGCAAGACCTCAGCTGATGGAAAACTCTCTGCAAGCGTTGATGATATTTATAATATAGGTGACGGCATCAACATTATCCCCCAAGAACCAAGATTCTACAAACCGGAGAATGTGGGACTTTCATCTAACATATTAAAAAATATCGATTCCATTGCCAATGATGGTATAAGACAAGGAGCCTTTCCCGGTTGTCAAATTGTAGTCATGAAAAGCGGTAAGGTGATAGTAGACAGATGTTACGGCACACTTGCAGGAAAAGGGAGTGCACCGGTACATTCATCAGATCTTTACGACCTGGCATCATTGTCTAAAACCACAGGCACATTGTTGGCCGTAATGAAACTTTATGATGAAGGGAAAATCAATTTGACGGACAATATCTCAAAATATTTAACATTCCTCCAACATACAGACAAAAAAGATATTACCATCAGTGATCTACTTTTCCACCAATCCGGATTACCTGCAGACATCTCCTTTTATTTAGAGGCTATTGATAACAAAAGCTACAAGGGAGATTTATTCAGTGCACACAAAGATTACAAACATAAACTAAATCTTGCCCCTAAATGCTGGGTCAATCCAAACTTCAGATTTAAAACCGAATATATATCACCTATTAAGAAAGAGAATTATACATGGAATATCTGCGATGATCTATGGTTGAATACATCATTCAAAAATGTGATAGAAAAGAAAATTGCAGATGCACCGATGCTATCAAAACAATATAGATATAGCGATGTCGGTTTTATTCTCTTGCGATTTCTCGTAGAACAGGTTTCCCAAATTCCAATGGATACTTATCTGCAACAAAGCTTCTACAAACCAATGGGACTGGCACATACATATTACAATCCATTAAAGAATTTTCCGAGAGCAGAGATTGCGCCTTCGGATATCGATCATTTTCTTAGAAAAAACACATTGCAAGGATATGTTAATGATGAATCGGCAGCTTTTCAAGGAGGAGTATCAGGTAATGCCGGATTATTTTCTAATGCTCGAGACGTAGCTCAAATTTATCAAATGCTTATTAACGGTGGTGTATATAAAGGTAAGGAATATTTAAGTCGTTCTACCTGCCGACTATTCACCACCTTAAAATCATTACGCAGTCGCCGAGGGTTGGGCTTTGACAGACCGGACACAAAAGATCCCTCAAAAAGCCCATGTGCAGAAATAGTACCGGCATCCGTATTCGGGCACACGGGATTTACCGGTACTTGCGCCTGGGCCGATCCAACAAACAACATGGTCTTTGTTTTCCTGAGCAACCGCACTTATCCGGACCCTACAAATTGGAAATTGATAAAATTGAATATTCGCCCGGAAATTCAAGCTATAATTTATCAGGCTATAAAAAAATAATGATCT
>JALNVG010000261.1 GCA_023227685.1 Bacteroidaceae bacterium | reverse complement strand
ATTACTTTTGCACCGCAATTCCGAAGCAAAATTCAATGCTTCAATAGCTCAGTTGGTTAGAGCACCTGACTGTTAATCAGGGGGTCGTTGGTTCAAGCCCATCTTGAAGCGCTATATTTCGGAAATGCAAAAGCTTCAATAGCTCAGTTGGTTAGAGCACCTGACTGTTAATCAGGGGGTCGTTGGTTCAAGCCCATCTTGAAGCGCTATAAAAAGCGATTAAGTCGAAAGATTTAATCGCTTTTTATTTTAATCGATACAAGATCATACCGAAATCCTGAGGGGATAAACTTTAAGCATAAATATTAGATAGTCTGAATAAGAAAAAAGTAACTTTTTTCATCAGAATTTGGTTATCAATAATAATATTCATAGTTTTGTAAACTAGAAATTGAATAATATTGAATTATGAGTTCACAAAATAAAACTATATATGAAATACTAAAGGCACCTCAGACAGTCTTTACTCCTGCTCTGATTGCCCAACTTACCCAAGAGACCGACAGAAAAAAACTTATTGAACGTATAAACTATTATGTTCGTATCGGTCAATTGAGAAATCTACGTAAAGGAATCTATGCAAAAGATAAATACAATAAGCTAGAATTGGCATGTTCACTCTATACACCTTGTTATCTTTCATTACAATATATATTACAGAAAAGCGGTGTCATTTTCCAATATGACAGTACCATTACTATGGTTAGTTATCTCAGCCGTGAAATCGAAATAGATAAGAACACTTATAATTATCATAAAATAAAGGGAGAAATCATGATTAATTTGATTGGTATAGAAAATAACGGTAATATAAATGTGGCAACTCCAGAGCGTGCAGCCCTCGATACTCTATATTTATATCCGGATTTTTACTTTGATAATCTGAATATACTTAAAAAGAAAAAAGTTTTTGATATATTACCTATTTACGAGAATAAAAATATGGAAAAAAGGATTTCGGAACTTTTTAAATAAAAAAATATGGATACAAATAAGCATAAGTTTCTAATGATGCAAATTCTCAAAGATATTTTTACGGATTCTTTATTATCATCTTGTCTGGCATTCAAAGGTGGCACATCATTGATGCTTTTCTATCAGTTACCAAGATTCTCGGTCGATTTAGATTTCAACTTACTCGATTATACAAAGCAACATGTCGTTTATAAAAAGTTATTGATAATTGCACAAAAATATGGAAAAATTAAAGATTCACAAGAAAAATTCTTTGGTCCTATCGTTGTACTAGATTATGGAAAAGAAGAAAACAAGATGAAACTCGAAGTGTCCAATCATGAGTATGGCAACCATTATGAAATCAAAAATCTAATGGGTATTAATATACGGGTTATGCAAAGACCTGATATGTTTGCTCATAAACTCTGCGCTCTGCTTGACCGGAAAGGCATAACGGGACGGGACGTCTTTGATTGCCACTTTTTCTTGAGTAATCAGACTCCTATCAATAAAGATATCATTGAATATCGTATGGAAATGCCACTTAAAGACTATGTGCTTAAATGTGCTGATGCTGTACAAGATTTCTCTACTAAAGCAATCATGAGCAATATCGGTGAACTTGTTAATGGTAAAGAAAAGACTTTCGTAAAAATGAAATTAAAAAACGATACAGTTTCTTTATTGAGATTTTTTAGTGAATTTCCTACTATACAAGAATATCCGGACAGTAAGATGATTATTAATCAAGCTGCAATATCGGTCAATGATGACGTATGGGAAATCAAAGCGATCATTGACAATAAGAAATATTCACCCAAACAGATATCTATCTCAGACAAGCAACTTTATAGTAACTTGAAATTAGAAGAAGAAAAAATCGGTCTAGCAAAAATTTTAGCAAAGAAATATTATATTAACGAGTGGAACAATGCTAAAAAAGAATAAGTGACTATTAAAACGAATAACCAAAAGAAGCCCGCACTTGGGGATGCGGGCTTCTTCTGAAATATAATTAATAAGTGCGTGTATTACTGTGCTATACAGATACTTACACGGTTTTCTGCTGCTGTATTGAACGGTTGAACAGTATCACCCTTGAAATCGCTGGAGATACGGCTTTCGTCGATTCCTGCTGCTTTCAGAGCTTCTACAACGACTGCTGCACGGCCTTTGGAAAGATTCAGATTGATCTTTGCGGTGCCCGTGTCAACGTCGGCATAACCTGTTACAACAACTTTACTCTGAGGATATTTGTTCATGTACTCAACCAAATCGTCAATCTTGGCTTTTTCGCTGTCGCGAATCACCGTCTTGTTGATCTCGAAGAATATATCACGGCGAAGAGCTTCAATAACCACCGGTTTGGATTCTTCCTGCTTAACTACCGGTTTGGGTTCCTCTACGGGAGCCGGAGTCTCCTCTACAACGGGAGCCGGAGCGGGAGCTACATAGCCTTTGCCTAATTTGACGGTAAAACCTGCCAGTGCATTGAAGAACCAGTCGGCATTACCGGCTTTCTTGGAATTGTAATGATCGGTAAGAACGTTCGCATTCCCTTCAACGTTGAAGTCCACTGCGTCGCTCAGGCGAATATTCACGCCCAGACCGCCACGGCCCTGAATGGCATTCTTTGTATCGTTCCATAAATATTTCAATTGGTAGTTGTCGTTCGTTACGATATCCTTCGCTCCGTTATCGAATGCGTGGTTCCAGCCTGCACCTACAAAGCCGTAGAAGCTCAAAGCGCGTTTCGGATTCCATCCGCAGAACAGATTGCTCAGGTTCAACATGGCATCCACATTTGTTGCCACGTATTTAAATTTGTAGTTCTGGTCTCCGTTAGGCCATCCTCCTTTACTCTGCCATGCGTTTATGTTCAGACGCATTCCGAAGAGCGGATTGAACTGATATCCCAGAGAACCTGCTACGTTGGGTGATATCAAGTCTCCAAAGTCAGCTTCCCCCAATGTATACTGAGCTCCACCCTGCAACTGCAGGAACCAATACGGATTAAATACCGGTTTTGCCTCTTGCTGCTGAGCAAAAGATGGCAACATGAAACATGCTAATGCCATTACTATTAAACTTCTCTTGATATTCATAATTCCTTATTTTTTTTGTTTATCGTATTTTTTTACAAAATCCTTAAAGCGTTTCATTTCATTTTGAGATGCAGGAGTTGTCAATAATTCAGCAGTCGTATCTTTTTCAATATCAATAATACGGCTAGTTGGTATTAATTTGATGAGTACAGCATGAGCATCTTTATGAATATTGCCTATATAACGTATCATGACTGAATCTTTTTCCATCACAGCCCCACAGTCATATTTAGCTTTGGTAATGTCGAACTTAAAGTCTCTTTT
>JALNVG010000260.1 GCA_023227685.1 Bacteroidaceae bacterium | reverse complement strand
CGAAAGGTTACAGTATTATCAGAGTGAATTTCAGGAGAAACAATCGGTTTATCTCCCCACAAAGTCTGCTGAGCATGAGCATCAACAAAAACAAAAAACAACAAGGTTAACAAAAGTCTTTTTATCATCTGCTTTCATATTTAATCATTATCCACAAAAATAGTTATTTCGCACAAATTACTAAATCAATTAACAGAGAATTATTATCTTTACCTCAAAATAGAAATAATAAAGTATCGTTTCATGACCAAACATCTTAATACCAACAAACAATTTATGGTAGGCAATGGCATTTTAGCATTTGCCGTTATCATCGTAGTTGTAATCTTTGTGTACATGAGCATGAAGTTACAACAAGACAAAAAAAACGAGCGTACATTCATGGAGACGTACACATTCGTATTGGTTAAGGGGTTTGCCGGCGACTCTCTTTCTCTGTTTGTAAACGATAGTCTAATCATTAACAAGCAAGTTAAAGAAGAACCTATCACAATTGGAACGGCACGTTTTGCAGACCAAAGTGCACTAATGATTGTTAACAACGCAACAGAAAGTGTTTCGACATTCGACCTGAGTGAAAAAGGAGGTACTTACCGTTTTGAAAAAGATGTTGATGGCATTAAATTGCTACCTCAATAACAATGTATATGAGCTAAATATCCGTTTTGTACTTTCGTAGTTCTTCACGTAATTCGTGCGCCCGCCCGCTAGTTACACTGTTAAGTATCGACCAAAACTTTTCGCCATGGTTCATTTCACGAGTATGACAAAGCTCATGTAATAACACATAATCTATCAGATGTTGAGGCAAAAGGACTAAAAAATAAGAAAGATTTATCCCTCGTTTGGCCGAACAACTACCCCACCGTCCTTTGCTGGAGTTGATTTTAACACTTTCATAGGTAAAACCATATTTTTGGGCTAACATATAAAGTCTTGGTGGCAGAATGATTTTTGCATTGCGACGAAGAGCTTCCTCAATTACTTTTCGAAGCCAAGTTTGTAATTTATCATCTTGAAAATCAGCGTTAGAAGGACATATTATTTTCATCTGACCTAATTCTGAATGTGCCAGAAACCGATCACGATTTCCGTGTATTAACGACAGCTTAAAAAAGGGCGTATCTAGATTATAACTCAAATCAATACGAGTACGCACTAACTTATTTTTTGCCACTATTAGCTTAGGACGCAACTGTTCAATGGCAGCTGCTACTTCTTTTGTTGAAGTATGGGGAGGTACGGATATAACAATTTCATTATTCTTCGTACGAAAAATAAGACGCCTGGCCCGCGCATTTACATGAACAACTAGACGTCCCAACTCTTTATCTTCAATAACTTTATCCAATGATAATTCTTTTATGTACGGGTATCCGTTAATCGTTAATATAAATTTCGGTTTTTAAAACCAAGTTCCCTATATGGGAAGACCGTCGATCAAATATCAGCATCTTTATGCTTTTAACAAAAAACATAGCATACAAAATAAATTCTTTTTTTGTTTAATCGCAAACCAAATCAGCAATTAAATAAAAGTTTGCACTTACATCTTAAAAAAAATAATTCATGTCTTGCAACTTTTAGGAAGTCTGTTGCGTCTAATAATAAAACATCTAAAAAACTTAGAAAAAATGAAAGCCTCAATCAAATTAATTTTATCAGCCGTCACTATCACCTTGTTGATTAGCAGTTGTACCATTTGGGAAGATGGCATCAGGCCCAGCAAGCATTACATTACCCGTAGCTATAATATTGGTGATTTCAATAAAATAGATGCTTCAACCGTAGCAAGTATCCATTATGTACAATCGGCCGATAGTAGTACATCTCTGGAGATTTATGGCTCAGATAACATCGTTCCGCTTATAAAAGTGTACGTTGAAAACGGCACGCTTTATCTTACTACGAAAAAAAACAAGAAGATCAATAACTCCGGAAAACTTAAGATACAAATAAAAACACCTGACCTACATGCTATCTACTTTAAAGGAGTAGGTGATATATACGTTGACAGCGGATTAAGAACCCAGTCACTTGAAGTAGAAAGTAAGGGGGTCGGTAACATTAAAATAAAAAACTTAGTTTGCGAATCTGTGAACATCAATTCATTGGGCGTTGGAGATGTCGAAATAGAAGGAACAGCCCAAACAGTAACATTGCGTTCAAAAGGTGTAGGTAACATTGAAGCTGATGAGCTCAAAGCTCAAAACGTAGAAGCCTCATCAATGGGCATTGGTAGCATTTCATGCTTCGCTGCTAATAAATTAAATGCTTCCGTTAAGGGCATAGGTGGAATTAATTACAAAGGGAACCCTGAGCACAAGAATCTAAGCAAAGGAGGAATTGGATCAATTAATGCAATAAACTAAATAAATAATTATCATGAAAAAAGGGATAATACAAGGCACAATATGTGCAGTCATTCTGTTAGCAGCAACTGCTTGCCTACAAGCAAAGAAAGTTATTGGGAACAAGAATTACATAACCAGAGAGATAAAAACAGAGCAATTCGAACATATCAAACTATCAGGTAGTCCGGACGTTATCTACAAACAAATATCGGGTTCACCCAAAGTGCAAATTTATGCGCCCGATAACGTTATTGACTTAATTGAAATCAAAGTGATCAATAATACTTTAATGATTAAATTCCGCGACAATATAAGTCTCGTAAATTGTGACAAACTCGAGATTAGGGTAAGTAGTCCCAGTCTGGAAAGCGCATCAATTCAAGGGTCGGGTGACATTGTTTTGGCAAATGGTATTAAAAATACGAACAAAGATTTCAAACTATCCATATCAGGATCGGGAGACATTGAAGGAAAGCAGATATATTGCGCCAACCTTGATTTATCAATTAATGGTTCAGGAGACATTGAGTTAGACCATATTGTAGCCAATCATGTAGAAAGTAAGATAACCGGATCAGGAGATATCACACTTGAAGGTAAAGCAAAAACTGCAAATTATGGCATCTCAGGTTCAGGAGACATTGAAGCTAATAAATTAATGGTAAATACAGTGCACGCAAAGATTAGCGGCTCCGGTGACATAACATGCTTTGCAACACAGAGTTTGAGCGGTGGAGTTAGCGGTAGCGGTACGGTAAGTTATCGGGGTAATCCTAAGAACATTGAATTCTCAAGAAAAGGACTTAGAAAACTATAACAATAACTACTCTCTTAAATAAACCTGGAAACATACAGGTTGTCAATAGTGTAAAGGAGGGGTTCGTGAGAATACCTCCTAAAATAAAAAGAAGATTACAGCCTCTCGCTGTAACCTTCTTTTTATTTAGTTAGTTATTTACAAAAATTAGAGAGGGGTGAAACTTCACAGTTT
>JALNVG010000259.1 GCA_023227685.1 Bacteroidaceae bacterium | reverse complement strand
TGGGTATTTCTTTCCGCGGTATATTTTTTATACATAACCGTCGTCGTATCATAAGGAAGAATCCGTGCGGGACGCAAATTATACCATTCTCCCCAAGAGGTGAATTCGAACGTTTCTGAAAAGACTGTCGGCTGTCCGGGCAAAGACATTTTTGTCATATATAATGTACTATGCATCGTTGACGGAGAAGAAATCAGATAATCTTGCTCGCTGGCAGATATTAATTTAATTCCGGTCTGCCTCTTACAATCACGACGTGGATACGGCAGCCAACAGCGAATCATCTTGCCTGCCGGCACGGCATTGGTATCTACAGTCAAGGTATAAGTTACTCGCATGCGCTTTGGACAAACCACAAAGGAGCCACTTCGCTTCACACTATCGATGATTTCGGGAAGATTAATCATATCTTCGGTATCGCACGCTTCTATTCGCTTTCCTTCTTTCTTCTGTTTAATTTCACTGCACAAAGAATCAAGACGGAAAAGATTAGGACCGGCATTTTTAAAATACCGCTTCTTACCATCGATCACCATAAATTCAAGTTTATCATTCATTTCCCATTGGTCCATCTGTGCATCTGTCACATCCGGAATATACTTGCGTATATAAGTTTTGACCTGCGAACGATCAAGACAAAAATCCGTGAGCAGGCGATAATGTAAATCTTCTTGCCAATTATACGTTTTTTTCTGCGGTCCCCTGTTACAAGCAGCCAATACAAGAAGTAAAGAAAATAAATAAACCAACTTTTTCATAAATGCTAAAGCTTTGTTATACCGATGCCGGGCAAATCGTTTAATATGATTTTACCCTTAACAACTTCCATTCCTTTAAAACGATCATTGGAAATTAGTAAATTACCATCAAGATCTGCAAAATCAACAACCGGAGATAGTTGTGCGGCTGCAGTAACTGCACAAGACGTTTCCGTCATGCATCCCACCATCACACGCATCCCGACAGCACGAGCCAGTGTCACCATTTTCCAGGCCTCGCGCATACCCGTACATTTCATCAGTTTAATATTGATTCCGGTGTATGCTCCCTTGATGGGTAAGATATCTTTTAATCGTTGCACTGCTTCATCGGCATAAGTTGGCAACGGACTATGTTGAGTAAGCCAGGCCATATCATCCAGCTGCTCCTTCGGCATCGGTTGTTCCACCATAACAATTCCCTTATCCTTCAGCCAGTTAATCATATCAAGTGCCATATATTTATCCTTCCAGCCCTGATTTACATCAACGGCGATGGGTAAATCAGTCACTGATCGGATTGCCTCAATCATATCTTTGTCATTATCGCGACCTAACTTTACTTTCAAAATATTAAATTTTGCCGCACACTCTCTCGTTTTTTGCTTTACCACTTCGGCTGTATCGATGCCTATGGTAAATGTAGTAGAGGGCGCTTTTGCTTTATCAAGCCCCCAAATCTTATACCACGGGGCTCCAAGCAACTTCCCAACCAAGTCATGAAGTGCAATATCAACAGCAGCCTTTGCGGCAGTATCTCCGAGCGATAAACTATCAACATAATCGAGGATATCTTCCAATTGGAAAGGATCGGAAAACTGTTCCAAATTCACTTTCTTCAAAAAGGTAGTAACCGTGGCCACACTCTGTCCCAGATATTGCGGCATAGAGGCTTCACCGTATCCGGTCACTCCGTCATATTCCACTTCAACTTGCACATCCGGCGTAGTGGTACGCGAGTAAGATGATACTGTAAAAACATGCTTTAACTTCAACTCATAAGAGAAAAAGCGAAGTTTCAACTTGCCGGACGTTCCGGACTTTAGAATAGAAAAAGCCCCATTTGATTCGTTCAAGGCCAATGCATTACTAGCAAAAAGTCCCGTGCCTACTACAGCCATGGTAGCTGTTTTTAAAAATTTTCTTCTACTTTGCATGCTTATGAATTTGTTTTATTTCACCAGATAATATGGATTACGATTTGTTGTATTCAACCCCTTCTCCTTATTTATATAAGGTAAGAAACGAACAGCAAAAAGCAAACGGTTCAAATTGTATTTGTCATAGGCTTTATCTTTCGGGTTAAAACTACTGATGTGAACATAACCCAACGAATGAATAAACCGTTCATTACCTATATAAATAGCCACATGTGAAACATGTTCCTTTTTATCTTCCGTCGCTTTCTTTCCAAAAAAAATCAAATCGCCGGGCAATAAATTTTTAAAATCAGGATTGATATTGATTTTCTTGCCTACAAGAGCTTGTTGCCAAGCATCACGGGGAATAATAATATCATGTTCAAAAAGAACGGTTCGCACAAAACCGCTGCAATCCATACCCTTGGTCGATATACCGGCCCAGAGATAAGGAATGCCCACCAAACTTCGTGCTGTTCGGACGATACTGTTTGCGTCATATTTGAGGTGTGATCGCCAAACCTTTTCGGGCATTGCAATAGAATTGGCTATGTATGCTTTGCGTCCATCCGGATAAGACACATAATAATAATTACCATGATTCCCTATCCACTTCAAACGACTACCGGCCACTACATCCGAAACGACCTGCGAATGATGGTCCGCCTTCTCATAAGTAAAACCATAGGCCGAAGTGACAACTATTTTATCAGCACCATTCCACTTTTCGAAATTTCCTCTGGTCATGGTTTGTATAGCCATACGATGTACCCACCCGGTATATTCATCAGGAGTTTTGATTTGTGCCCAACCATTATATTTTAACACACGTACAGGCATACCAAGCAGAGCCTGTGTTGTCATTCCTGAAGTAAAATCTCCTGTTTCGCGTATATTGCAAACAGAAATATTAACAACAGCATAAGTAGAATCATCCGGTAAAGCAGCTTTTTGATTGGCAGCGCCCATAATTGTTACCATGAACGACATAAAGCAAACAAAAAGGATAGATTTCTTCATCATTTAGTAGATTTTGGTAACAAAAATACGCTATTCTCCGTTGTTATGCAAGAAAAAAAGAATTTCATTTTTAAAAATTTGTTTGTATTTGCAAATTAATAACATCGTTTTGTTTCCTTTTTTTAGTTTAAATAAAATAAATAGCGTAATTTTGTAGGCATAAGCAGTTGGCCGGTCTGTCGCGTGATCTTGTATTACGAGGAAAGTCCGGGCAACAAAGAGCATTTCACTTCCTAACAGAAAGCTATCCGCGAGGGTAGAGTAACGCAGAAGAAAACAACCGCCATTTCCTTTGGAAATGGTAAGGGTGAGAAGGCGGGGTAAGAGCCCACCAGCTGTATGGCGACACGCAGGCTGTACGTCTTGAAAGTTGTAAGGTCATGTATACCGGCGTTATGAGAGCTGCTCGCTCCATGTCGGAGGGTAGACCGCTAAAGTGATATGGCAACATATCACGTAGATAAATGACAGAACTTCATAGCAATATGAAAGACAGAACTCGGCTTATAGGCCAACTGCTTTTTTC
>JALNVG010000258.1 GCA_023227685.1 Bacteroidaceae bacterium | reverse complement strand
TCATCTTTTCGACGGACATCATAATGAAGCATATATTAAAGCAAATATTGAAAAGTATCTTATGTTTTATGGGAATATAATTTGAATGTAGCTTTAATTGAGCAGTATACCACATTTCCATGGGCCGAAATCTTTCGGAAGCATTCGCCACTGGCAGTCTGTTTTTGTTAGATACATTATGGCGTTTATTCTATCGCGCAAAGAATGTTTTCGCTTTCTTTCTTTGATTTCTAACATATTCTTAATAACTTTCCACTGTTTATTAGAGAGGTTAGTTGAATAATAGTTCATAACTTATTGTTTTGATAACTATAAAGTTACGAAATTTAGTCCAATTAACCTGTTGGTTTTTAATATTTTATTTCTCTTTTTTTATAATTCAAAACAGCTTCTCAACAAAACGAATATATGAACAGCGTTATATCAAGTTATCCAGATGTTGTTTCTGAGGCATTAATTCCTATGATTATAGCAATATTCGCATTGGGATTTCCTTTACTCATTCAAACAATCAGTCGAATAGATGATAGATTCAATATCTATACAAGTATTATTAATCTAAATGAAGCAGAAAATGAGATAATTAAAAATGAGATGATTAAAGAAGAGGCGGAAAAAGAGAACAATCAAGTTGATTTATTGCAAAAGGTTTTGGCTTGTGTGGATATAAATGTAGAAATTCAATGCAAACAGAATATTAAATGTATTCAATTAAAAGCATTTTCTCAGTTTGATGATAGAGGCAAAGCAAACACTTTAGATGATGTCAAGAACTGCTGGTAAACAAATTTAAGAAGATATATATTATGCCCGAAACTCAAAACATAGAATATAAATCCGTTTGGAGAGATGAATACCTGAAATGGATATGCGGTTTTGCCAATGCTCAGGGTGGTACGCTCTATATTGGCAAAGACGATAATGGTAATGTGGTGGGACTAAAGAATGCCAAAAAACTATTAGAAGAACTGCCCAACAAGATAACTACCATTTTGGGAATTGTGACAGCCGTAAACCTCCATGAAACACCGGAAGGCGATTATATTGAGATTGTGGTTGAGCCACACCCCAATCCGGTAAACTATAAAGGTGAGTACCACTTCCGCAGCGGTTCAACCAAGCAAGAGTTGAAAGGCACGGCATTAGATAAATTCTTGCTCCAAAAGCAGGGCAAGCATTGGGATGGCGTTTTAATACCCAATGTATCGGTTGCCGACCTAAAACCCGAAACTTTTGACTTCTTCCGCAATAAAGGGATTAAGAGCAAAAGGCTCGATAATGATGTTCTGACAGATGCAAACGAAGTGTTGCTGAATAACCTGAAACTCACAGATAACGGTTATTTGAAAAGAGCAGCAATCTTACTTTTCCACCCCGACCCCGAAAAGTTTGTATCCGGTGCCTATGTCAAAATCGGCTTTTTCCGTACCGATAGTGATTTGTTGTTTCAAGACGTGATTAACGGCAATCTCTTTGAACAAGTTGAAAAAACAATGGATTTGTTGTTGACCAAATATACCAAGGCATTGATTTCTTATGAAGGGCTTACCCGTGTTGAAACCTACGAATACCCTAAGGATGCTTTACGTGAAGCCTTGCTCAATGCGGTTGCACACAAAGATTATACGGGTCCGTATCCAATTCAAATTAGCGTTTATCCCGACAAGATTATGATTTGGAATTACGGACAACTACCCGAAAACTGGACTATTGAAGATTTACTCAACAAACATTCCTCACAACCTCGCAATCCCGATATTGCAACTGCCTTTTTCCGTAGCGGTTATGTTGAATCGTGGGGGCGTGGAATGGATAAAATGAGGAATTTATGTCAAGAGGCTAAAATACCTGTACCTCAATTCTCCTGCAAAGGCAACGATTTTTGGACGGTTTTCCGCAAAGATATTTATAACAAAGAGAATTTGAGTAAGTTAGGTCTGAACGAAAGGCAAATTAAAGCGGTACTGTATGTAAAAGGAAACGGACGGATTACGAATGCTAAATATCAGAAGATAAATGAAATATCCCGACAAATGGCAACCAATGAATTGCATAATTTGGTAAATGAATTTAAGTTGCTGATTAACAAAGGATACGGTGCTGGTAGTTATTTTGAATTAGTCAATTAGCTGTCATTTATTAGTCAATATGGTCAATTATTAGCCAATTGGAAATAGCAGGTTCCAGTAGGATAGATACTTTCTCTTGCTCCTTTTCTGTCAAGGCATTTTCTAATGCTCTGTTTTTGTGTTTAAGCACATTGAATTTTAACAAAGCGGCGATATGCCTGCAGAAATAACCCACTGCAATATTGAATATCAGGACAATCATATAATTGTCTTTTTGAGCTTTGGTCGGGCAGCTAGCTTATATGCTCACAAATGGGAATAGTCGCTAAAAGCATTAAGATGGCTATCACATAAAGCACTACATATCGCGTTCTATGGTTTACCTGCAGCAAGGAGGCAAATAAAAAAAGCTATAAACAGGACGGCTATTATGGTACTGAGCGATTCGAAAAGTATTCCCAGATGCTTATTTTTCGGTTTGAGGATTAATTATAATACGCCAATAGCCACCAAAGTTCACGCCTTCACGAAACAAAATACCCATAAACCGCAATTTTGCGATTTGCTTTTCTACGGCACGAGAACTTATACCAATTTTATAAGCCATAGTTTTGGCTGACATAGAGGAATCTGAAATGACGAGGTCGATAATCTTCTGTGCTGTTCTACTTATATTTTAGGCTTATCCGCAATCTCTCCGAACTTACTCTCCAAACTTTTCTTCATTTACAGGGTACTTTTCAAGGGTATTATTTACCTGTTGGCTACTTCTTTCACAGGTATTCTACCATTCTTACTCCAATTCGGATTATAAAAGTCGTGAAGAAAGATGATGCTTTTGTTTTGTAATACGGTTCTTTGCCTAGTAAGAAGTTCGGTAGTTTCTCTGTCAGTCCACGCCTCTTATGTAGATCGGAACCGCGTTTTTCCATATAGTCAAGTTGGTAAACATATCGGCAATGACCGGATTGCGGCGTAAAGAAGGAACGTTGTATATGTCTCTGTCCTGAATTTGCGTACCGTCAAGCATCTCGCCGGGTGATACCAATTTAAACGGTCATCGTAAATATCAATATGCACTTCGCCGCCCATCACTGTGTAATCTCTATGAATAATATGGTTTACCAATCCTTCAAAGATAGCACGGTCAGAATAATCAGAGAGGTTAAGGCGATAGTTGAGCATCTTTACCCAGCCACTCATGAGGGTCCTTTTTATGTTTGATACCGTGATAATTTGATGCATGAGGCAGAATCGTAATTTCAGCATCACTCATTCTTAGCTCTTGATGATAGTGTTATTTTCGGGGCTTATTGTTATCAATAATCTTATATTTTTTCCATTTGCTGATCACATAACTTGCAGAAATCACCTGCAAGACCATAAATTTCTGTACT
>JALNVG010000257.1 GCA_023227685.1 Bacteroidaceae bacterium | reverse complement strand
CGCCATGGAGTAAAATCATTTTCGAATATTACATGAACTTCATTCCTTACTTTTCGAACCTGTTCAGTCCCCTATTTGTCTTTATCGCCGTTATATTCTTCACTTCCAAGATGGCTGAGAACTCCGAAATCATCGCTATGTTTTCTACCGGAATGAGCTTCAAGCGAATGCTGCGACCTTATCTGATTTCGGCCACGATCATTGCTGCCATAACCTATATGCTCGGAGCTTACGTGATTCCGAAAGGTAACGTGACACGTCTGAATTTCGAAGATCAGTATATCAAGAAGCGAAATGTCAGTTCTGTCAGAAACGTACAACTTGAGGTAGATAGCGGCGTTATCGCTTATATAGACAATTATCAGGATTTCAACAAGACGGGCAACCGGTTTCTGCTTGATAAATTTGTGAACAAGAAATTGGTGTCACACCTTACGGCAAGACGCATCACTTATGATACGACCGGAGTCAACAAATGGATTATCAAGGACTATATGATACGCCAACTCATCGGAACCAAAGAGAAAATAACCCGGGGAGAGCGACTGGATTCCGTGATCAATATGGATCCTTCGGATTTCCTGATCATGGGACATCAGCAGGAAATGATGACAAGTCCCGCTTTGGGTACTTATATTGACAAACAGCGACGACGAGGGTTTGCCAATATCAAGGATTTTGAAATCGAATATCATAAACGCATCGCCATGTCGTTTGCCTCATTCATCCTCACACTTATCGGCGTATCTCTATCTACACGCAAGATGAAAGGAGGTATGGGACTCTCGTTGGGAGCCGGCTTGGCATTGAGCTTTTCATACATTCTGTTTCAAACCATTTCATCAACCTTTGCTGTCAACGGTAGTATGCCGGCAATCGTAGCCGTATGGATTCCGAATTTACTCTATGCATTGATCGCTTTTGTGCTATACAAACAAGCGCCGAAATAGAGTACTGAAACAAGACACATCAGATATAAAAAAAAGTTCCGTTATTTCTTGCAATTGCAAGAACAACGGAACTTCTTTGTTGTATTATCTTCCTTCTCTTATACGAGCTTTTTCACTATTGATGAAAGCTCATGAGTTGTGATATTTTTGGCGATAATCACGCCATTCTTATCCAATAAAAAATTTGTAAATCCACGCTTTAATCTGTAATCTTTATACAACCGCGAATTTTCTCCCCCGGGCTCTAAGAAACAATCGGATGTCTTAATTCTATCCGTACGCACTGTTTCTTTGAATATCGAAGGGTAGCTATCAAAAGATACGGAAACCATCTCTACATTCTTGCCGCATAAGGCATTGCTTAGTTTCACATTATTCATACGTGAAGTGGCATCGTAACTGGCCCAAAAACTAATGAGTACCAAATGACCTTTTAAACCAGTCAAATTCAATGTTCTCTCTCCGTTCGACGTAGTATTTATCTTAAAATCAGGGGCTACGTCACCTTTTTCCAACCCTTCATGGTTAATGTTATTATCAACGAAGGCTGTTAAGGAAACTACTAGTAATACAGCAAAAATCCATTTTACATATCTCATGTAATTAGGTTTTGATTAATACTATCCGAGACTGCCTGAACAGTGATTTCTCCCCGGAACATTAATTATAACACCTTACGGAATAGCTTGTTAAACTCTTTAAGCAAGTTGTCTTTTTCAAGACTCCGAAAGGATTTTTAAATGAAATCGTTGCAAAGATATGTAATATAAATTTTGGCCCGCGGGTAAAATCCCTATTTCTTATTTTTGGAAACTAATTTTATATTATTTAGTAAAAAAAGAACATCTTATTCTTAGAAAACATCCTTTTTAACCGAACTTTTGAGGAATAATCACTAATTTTGACGAATAATTAAACAAAGATGGAACAACAATCTAAATCCGAACTTATACTAATCAGTATCGCCGGTCAAGACCGTCCGGGCCTTACCGCCACGATAACAGGTATACTTGCCAAATATGATGCACTGGTTCTCGACATCGGTCAAGCCGATATTCATAGCACACTGTCACTCGGCATCCTGTTCAGAAGCGAAGAAAAATATTCAGGTCTTATTATGAAAGACCTCCTGTTTATGACAAACTCACTGGGCGTGAACATCCGTTTTACGCCCATCAAGGATGAAGAATATACACATTGGGTCTCACTTCAAGGCAAAAACAGATATATACTCACACTCTTGGGCAGGAAACTTTCTGCAAGACAAATATCGGCCACCACACATATTCTGGCCGAACAGGAACTGAATATCGATTCTATCGTGCGACTCACCGGCAGGATTCCATTGGATGAATGCGACTCACATTCGCGCTCTTGCATCGAATTTTCCGTTCGCGGCACACCCAAAGACAGGCAACTGATGCAAAGCCAACTGATGAATTTATCCATCCGACTCGATATGGACTTCTCTTTTCAATTGGACAATATGTATCGCCGCATGCGCCGACTGATTTGTTTCGATATGGATTCTACCTTGATCGAAACAGAAGTGATAGACGAACTGGCCGTACGGGCAGGTGTGGGTGATCAGGTCAAAGCCATCACAAAAAGTGCCATGAGGGGCGAAATTGATTTCAAAGAGAGCTTCACACGCCGCGTTGCCCTGTTGAAAGGACTCGACGAATCGGTATTGGAAGACATCGCCACACATCTGCCCATCACCGAAGGGGTAGACCGACTGATGGCCGTATTGAAGCAATACGGATATAAAATCGCCATACTCTCGGGCGGATTCACCTACTTCGGCAAATATCTCCAAAAGAAATACAACATTGATTATGTATATGCCAACGAGCTTGAGATCATAAACGGCAAGCTCACCGGACAATACTTGGGTGACGTGGTGGATGGAAAACGAAAAGCCGAACTGCTGCAACTCATCGCCCAAGTAGAAAAGCTGGATATCGAACAGACGATTGCCGTAGGCGACGGTGCCAACGATTTACCGATGTTGAGCATAGCCGGACTGGGCATCGCTTTTCACGCAAAGCCCAAAGTGGTGGCCAACGCACAACAATCAATCAATACTATCGGGATCGACGGTGTACTTTATTTTCTTGGTTTTAAGGATTCTTACATGAATGTATAAGGCGTAATTCAATTATTCTCAATTAATTATATTATCTTTGTACGTATAAATAAATATATTCAATGAAATTTTCCGAACTGAATTTAAATAAAAAAGTACTGGAAGCGCTGGACGCTATGAACTTTGACGAATGTACGCCTATTCAAGAGCAGGCCATACCAAAGATTCTTGAAGGCAGAGATTTAATAGCAGTAGCGCAAACGGGCACCGGTAAAACGGCAGCTTACCTATTGCCGGTACTCAATAAATTATCAGAAGGCGATTTTCCTGAAGATGCGATTAATTGTGTCATTATGGCTCCTACACGCGAACTGGCCCAACAGATCGACCAACAGATGGAAGGCTTTTCTTACTTCCTGCCATCTTCGAGTGTTGCTGTTTACGG
>JALNVG010000256.1 GCA_023227685.1 Bacteroidaceae bacterium | reverse complement strand
CGGTAATTATAAACAATATATTGAAAATTATAAGGAAAGCTTACGCAACTTAGGTAAATGCGGTATTTATATCATAACTTATAATTTCATGCCCGTACTTGATTGGACACGCACAGACTTAGCCTACCGCTTACCCGACGGATCATGTGCTTTACGCTTTGAACGTGCAAGCTATATAGCATTCGACCTTTTTATATTGAAACGCCCCAGTGCAGAAAGGGAATATTCAATAGAAGAAAAGACTAAAGCTAAAACTCGTTATGAAGAAATGAGCGAAGCAGAGAAACAGTTGCTTACCCGTAATATGATTGCCGGATTGCCGGGATCAGAAGAGAGCTTTACACTGGAACAACTCCAAAAAGAACTCGATCGCTACAAAAACATTTCTCGTGAGCAACTCAGATCCAATCTCATTTATTTTTTAAACGAGATTTGTCCTATAGCCGATGAAGTTGGCATTAAATTAGTAATTCATCCTGATGATCCACCTTGCTCTATTCTTGGCCTTCCGCGAATTATGAGTAGCGCAGAGGATTTTCAGGCCTTGATTGATGCAGTACCGAATAAGTCGAACGGACTTTGCCTATGCACCGGTTCACTAGGCGTGAGCAGCACAAACAATCTGATAGATATGATGAAACGCTTTGCCGACCGCATTAATTTCGTCCATTTTCGCAGTACAAAACGCGATGAAGAGGGCAATTTTTATGAAGCCAATCATCTGGAAGGTGATGTAGATATGTACCAAGTGATGAAAACTTTGCTCGAAATTCAACAAAAAAGAAAAGTTTCCATTCCTATGCGCCCCGACCACGGACACCAAATGATTGATGACTTGAAGAAAAAAACGAATCCCGGCTACTCATGCATTGGCCGCCTCCGTGGACTAGCAGAGTTGCGAGGATTAGAGATGGGAATTGCCAAATCGCTCTATTAAAATTTATATCGGATGAAAAAGAATTTTCATCCGATGAATTTTATTAATACCTGTATTATTTATAAATAAGCACAGACAAAGATGATTCATCAAACATTTCATTCGCAACAGTCAACAAATCATCCGAAGTAAGCATCTCAACACGTTTGAAAACAGACTCGGCCGTTTCATATTTATTGTAATGTAGATAGATCTTAGACATATCAAGCGCATTGTTTTCATTATTATCAGAGCCGACGCCGATCTGTCCGATCAATTGTTTTTTGGCTGCAATCAGCTGTAAAGATGTAAATTTGAGTTCGCGCATCCGATTCAATTCTGCACGAACAAGATTTAGACAAGCATCAATATCTTTATTATCTGTCCCAAAATAGATACTAAAAACACCGGTATCCGTATATGAAGAAAGATTAGATTCCACATTATAAACCAAACCATGGCGCTCACGGAGAATAACATTCAATCGGCTATTCATCCCGGGACCGCCCAAAACATTATTGAGTAAACAAAGTGCTATACGCTTTCTTTCATGGGCCGAATAACTGCGCCTGCCGATAATGACATGCGCTTGGTGAGTACCTTTATCAACAACCGACTTTTCGGGAATATATATGGAAGGAGGCAAACGCTTATTCTCAACCTTCATGGCAGGAATTACAGTCAGGTATTTCTCTGCAAGACGAACAATCTTTTTAAAATTAAAATTCCCCTGAACAAACAAAATCATGTTACCCGGCTGATATAAACGGCGAGTAAATGCCAGCGCTTTCTCTGGAGTAAAAGTTCGGAGTTGCTCCGGATCGCCAAGAACATTTTCGCCTAACGGATGATTACGAAATAACATTCCTTCGAATTCATCGTATATCAGTTCGGAAGGCGAATCTTTATATGACTCGATTTCATCAAAAATCACATCCGTTTCTTTCTCTATCTCCTGTTTGGGGAAAGTAGAATGAAAAACAATATCCGCCAACAATTCCACAGCACGCTCAAGATGTTCGGATAAGAAAGCAGCATAAACCACTGTTTCTTCCTTATTCGTATAGGCATCCAAATCACCACCCACGTTCTCCATGCGGTTAAGAATATGCCATGCTTTTCGCTTTGTCGTACCTTTAAATATCAAATGTTCAACAAAATGAGCCATACCCTTCTCATCGGACAGTTCATCGCGCGTTCCGGCATTGATAGCCAAACCACAATAAGCCACTTTTGAACTTGTAGGTTCATGTATAATTCTCAGCCCATTGGGCAAAGAAAACTCGTTATAAAGCATTATTTTCCTTTCCTTTATTATATAATGCTGCAAAAATACAATAAAACTTGCGCTACTTATAGAAAAATTACGGATATTTGCAGTGTAAAATATATAAGCATTGAAAATGGATAAGATAGGAATTTTTTGCTCTGCATCTAACGATATTGATCCGATGTACTATAATATGGCCAAAGAAATAGGTCAATGGATTGGTAAAGCGAAGAAAACATTAGTTTACGGCGGAGCAAACCTTGGATTAATGGAATGTCTTGCCCATACGGTAAAAGATAATGGTGGAAACGTAATTGGTGTTATTCCCTCTATTTTGGAAGAAAAAGGTAAAGTTAGTACTTACATAGATCAACTAATTCTTACAAAAAACCTAAGCGAGCGGAAAGATAAAATCATCGAGAATGCAGAGATACTTATTGTACTCCCGGGAGGAATCGGCACACTTGATGAGACATTTCATCTAATGGCCCAACTATGCCTCGGATACACACAAAAGAAAATCATCTTTTATAATGAAGGGGGATTTTTCAACAAATTGCTTGAACTAATGAAAGAGATGAAAGAAAAGAATTTTATCCGACAACCTTTGAATATATATTATAAAGTTGCCTGCACATTGAAAGAATTAACAACCTTACTATAAAAATTAAATTTCAAACATGATTGAATCGATTAAAGAGCTTTTACAGAAAGAATCACAAGCTATTCTGAATATCCCCGTAACAAATGATTTTGAAAAAGCTGTCGACCTGATTGTTGAGTATATTCATCAAAGAAAAGGTAAATTAGTAACGACCGGCATGGGTAAAGCCGGACAAATTGCTATGAATATTGCAACTACCTTTTGCTCGACGGGCATACCATCTGTATTTCTACATCCCAGCGAGGCACAACACGGAGATTTAGGCATTTTACAAGAGAATGATTTGATGCTACTTATTTCAAATTCGGGAAAAACCCGGGAGATAATTGAACTCACCCAATTGGCACACAATCTCAACCCCACACTAAAATTTATTGTGATCACCGGCGCTCCTAACAGTCCGTTGGCTGATAAAGCAGATGTTTGTCTCAGCACGGGCAGTCCTCAAGAAGTTTGTCCGCTTGGATTGACGCCAACAACCTCTACTACCATCATGACCGTAATTGGAGATATTTTAGTTGTTGAAACCATGAAAAAAACAAAGTTCACGATGGAAGACTACTCAAAACGTCATCACGGTGGATATTTAGGTAAGAAATCAAGAGGATTATGCGAAAAGTAATAGGTATCGGAGAGACAGTACTTGATGT
>JALNVG010000255.1 GCA_023227685.1 Bacteroidaceae bacterium | reverse complement strand
CGTTTCTTTAATCTGGTGAGTTATATATAAGTTAAGTGCCGTATCACCCGCTTTTATATCATTAGCTACATAATAAAGATTAAAAATATGCTTAGCCACCTCAGCATCTATCTCAGTAGCTGTTCCTGCCGGATAATACCAATAAATAATAGGTATGATTAATGTATTCTTATCAAAAAGAGTAGGTAAATAACCATAATCCGAATATTGAAATCCATAAAGAGCAGCAGTAGAAGTTACCTCAGTATCACTGACGGGCAGACCGTCAATACATGTCGGAGAAGATAATAACGTTATATTAACACTTTTGGACGTACTTGTTATCAAACTGGAATCATATTGATATTTAACATAATACATATTTCCTGTGAGAACAGGAAGTAAACTTGAATTAATAACTTGATAAGAAAATCCTCCGCTATCAACAAAACCGCTTGTATAGAGACTATACTTCAAAATACTGGCAGTAGTTACAGTGTTATCACTGGAACCGTTCAGACAAGAAGAGAGAAAAACACTCATGGTTAAGGTCAGTGCAACCATTAAATACTTAATTGATTTCATAAAATAAATTTTAAGTTCGCAAATATATTAAATTCTTTTCATATATACTAAATACAAAGATATAAAAAATACTGCATTCGATCTTTTTTTATATAATTATTTATTCCAGGCCTTACTGCAATCTCTACTTTGCAATACATTAATTATCAATCAATATTATATTTGTTCTTTTAACTTTGACACCCAACAAATTGGTAAGGAGAAATAAAAACATTAACTTTGCGATTGTTTTGTATCATGTGATAATACAAATTACACATATTATATTTAATTAAAAAATTAATTATGACTTATTCCGATGAAGTACAGCACATGTGTGTTGTAAAAAAAGGCCCTAACCACGGACCAGCTCCCATTCCCGAAGAAGGCAAATGGGTAAAATCAAAAGAAATCGTAGACATCTCAGGATTGACTCACGGTATCGGTTGGTGTGCACCTCAACAAGGAGCTTGCAAGTTAACACTTAACGTCAAAAAAGGTGTTATTCAAGAATGTCTGATTGAAACTATCGGATGCTCCGGTATGACACACTCCGCAGCTATGGCAGCAGAAATTCTTCCGGGAAAAACAATTCTCGAAGCATTAAATACCGACTTGGTTTGTGATGCCATCAATACAGCAATGCGCGAACTCTTCCTGCAAATCGCTTACGGCCGCACACAATCCGCTTTCTCCGAAGGCGGTCTGATTATCGGTGCCGGACTCGAAGACTTGGGTAAGGGACATTGCAGTCAGATAGGTACAACCTACGGCACATTGACCAAAGGTCCACGTTACCTTGAGCTGGCCGAAGGATACATCAAACGCGTCGCTCTGGATAAGGACGATCAAATCTGCGGATATGAATTCATCAACATGGGTCGCTTCATGGAAGAAATCAAGAAGGGTACCGATGCCAATGAAGCATTGAAAAAAGTAACAGGCACTTACGGACGTTTCACAACCGAGCAAGGAGCTGTTAAATATATTGATCCACGCAAAGAATAAGAGGGAGGAAACTTAATTATGATAAGAGAAGTACAATTTGAAAGTGAAGACCGCCGCATCAAGCAGATTCTTGCTGCTTTGAATGCCAACGGCATTAAAGATATCAAAGAAGCAAACGCAATATGCGATGCTGCAGGGATAGATCCTTATAAAACATGTGAGGAAACTCAAACAATTTGTTTTGAAAATGCAAAATGGGCTTACGTTGTAGGTGCAGCCATCGCCCTGAAAAAGAATTGCAAGAATGCTGCTGACGCTGCCGAAGCTATCGGTATCGGTTTACAGTCTTTCTGCATCCCCGGTTCCGTAGCCGACGACCGTAAAGTTGGTATCGGTCATGGCAATCTGGCCGCTAGTTTATTGCGCGAAGAAACAAAATGTTTTGCTTTCCTGGCTGGTCACGAGTCATTTGCAGCTGCCGAAGGAGCCATCAAAATTGCAGGTAATGCCAATAAAGTTCGCAACGAACCTTTACGCGTTATCCTCAACGGTTTGGGCAAAGATGCCGCACAAATCATTTCACGTATCAACGGATTTACATACGTTCAAACAGAATTCGACTACTATACAAGTGAGTTGAAAATTGTTCGCACAATTTCATATTCCGATGGTGAACGTGCAAAAGTAAATTGCTATGGTGCAGATGACGTACGCGAAGGCGTTGCCATCATGTGGCACGAAGGCGTAGATGTTTCCATCACGGGCAACTCTACCAATCCTACACGTTTCCAGCATCCTGTTGCCGGTACGTATAAGAAAGAACGTCTTGCTGCAGGGAAACCTTATTTCTCTGTTGCATCAGGTGGTGGAACAGGTCGCACATTGCATCCTGATAATATGGCCGCAGGTCCTGCTTCTTATGGCATGACAGACACAATGGGCCGTATGCACTCAGATGCACAATTTGCCGGTTCTTCTTCCGTTCCTGCTCATGTAGAAATGATGGGATTTATGGGAATGGGTAACAACCCGATGGTCGGTGCAACAGTTGCCATTGCCGTATCCGTAGCTACAGCATTAGCAAAATAATTGAATTTTTAAAATTCATATATAAAAATATCCCCACGCAATTTTAATTGTGTGGGGATATTTCTTTCTAAGAATAAAATAACTATTCCTACTTCTTACAACTCTTCCGACCAACTACGATAAAATAGAGCACTGCCCCTATCAGCAACAAGAAGATCGCACCGTAAGCAATACTTTCAGTCACTTGAATAGAATGAGGCTTGAACAGAAACTCGATCTGATGCTTTCCTGCCGGAACCCGCATTGCACGAAGAATATAATCAGCCCTGCCATGTTCAACATTCCGCCCGTCGATTTTAGAAGTCCAACCGGGATAATAGATTTCCGAGAAAACAACTACCCCGCCCTTTTGAGACGAAACGGTGTATTTCAAATCATTCGGTTCATAAGCATCCAATTTGATCATTGCCGTTGAATCGGCCACATCGGTATCGGTTGAATTAATGCTCAAAGCCGAAGCAAACTTCTTATCTACGATAGCTACGCTACGGGGATCATCTGTTTTTAAAGCAGCAATCTCTTCATTAGCATTATTAACCAATTTCACCTTGTCGGCAAACCACGCATTGCCAAAAGCATATGGATTGCTCAGAGGCATCGTACCATTCTTGCCGTTAGGAAATATAAACCAACGCGTGTTGAGCATATTAATAACCGGAAAAACTGATGCATCCACAGCCTTCATATTTCCTCCCGTCTGTGCCACAGCCTTATAAAGAGCCTGCATCTCGGGAGAGATATGTTCTTCAATCATTTCCTGATAACGTCTTAATTTGGCAGCATGGTAACCGCCAACACTCTCATGCCAATAGGCTGTCTCGTTCTCATTAAAAGTATCCGAGGCAAAATTCAACACCCGATAATCGAGCGTTTTATCCTGCGAGATCACTTTGTCAGCAGCCGTCGGAACAAAAGCCGAGGCGCGTTG
>JALNVG010000254.1 GCA_023227685.1 Bacteroidaceae bacterium | reverse complement strand
TCAACCTGCAATTTTACTTGTCCGCGCAATCCGTTCAGAACCAGTGTCTGTTGTGTTTCACTCAATCCTAATTCAGGAGAGATACCCGCATATTTGATGGATGATGCAGGCGATGCACCCGTACCGCCTTCGGCACCAGAGATGACGATTAGGTCAGCTTTAGCCTTGACTACACCTGCGGCAATAGTGCCTACGCCCGTTTCAGCAACCAGTTTCACACTGATAATTGCTTTCGGGTTTACATTCTTCAAATCGAAGACGAGTTGTGCCAAGTCTTCTATGGAGTAGATATCATGATGCGGCGGAGGTGAGATGAGTGAAATACCCTTGATTGAATGACGGGTTTTGGCAATGACCTCATTTACCTTGAATCCAGGTAACATACCCCCTTCACCCGGTTTTGCACCTTGAGCGATTTTAATCTGAATTTCATCGGCGTTTACCAGATATTCGGTGGTCACACCGAAACGTCCCGATGCCACTTGTTTTGTTGCACTGCGCATCGATGTTCCGTCAGGTAGCGGTTTGAATCTTGCAACATCTTCGCCGCCTTCACCGGTATTGCTACGTCCGTGAATCTTGTTCATGGCGATGGCAATTGTTTCATGTGCTTCTTTGCTCAATGCTCCGAATGACATGGCACCGGTTACGAAACGGTGCATGATGTTTTCCACCGGTTCTACCTTACTTATATCTATAGGATTCTTGTGGAAATCAAGGAAGTCACGCAAGAAGATCGGTTTGTCCTTTTCATCAACCAGATGAGAGAAATCTTTGAATTTCTTGTAACTGCCCATACGTGTGGCCAATTGTAGTGTGCTGATTGTCTCAGGATTCCAGGCATGCTTTTCGCCATCCTTGCGATAAGAGTAAATGCCCTTGTTCGGCAATGGTTGATCTAAATCTTTTTTAAATCCGTCGTCGTGGAAAGCGATGGAATCTCTGGCTATTTCATCAAGTTTGATACCGTTGATCGGTGAGGGGATACCTCCGAAATAGGCATTGCTCAAGTCTTCGCTCAAGCCGATAGCCTCAAATATTTTTGCTCCGCGGTAAGAACGTATGGTAGAAATACCCATCTTGCTCATGATTTTAAACAAACCCTTGCAGATAGCTTTGATATAATTCTTCTCGGCTGTAGCGTAATCCAGCTGCACATCTTTTTGGGCAACCAGTTTATCGATAGCTGCAAAAGCCATGTATGGATTGAGTGCGCTGGCACCGAATCCAAGGAGCAAGGCAGCGTGCATCACTTCACGAATTTCACCACTTTCAACAATCAGAGCGGTTTGTACGCGTTTGCCCACGGAAATCAAATGATGATGAACAGCACTTACAGCAAGCAATGAAGGAATTGCTGCATAGTCGGCATCAATATTTCTATCGGAAAGGATGATATAATTCACACCTTCGGCTACTGAATCTTCGGCCTTTTTGCAAAGTTCAGTCAAGGCCTCTTGCAATCCGACTTTCCCTTTGGAAACTTCAAAGAGTATAGGGAATTTGACGGTCTTGAATCCTTTGTATCTGATATTGCAAAGCAAATCCAGTTGTGTATTGCTTAAAATAGGATTGTTCAGACGTACCATCTTACAATGATCGGCACTCGGCGTAAGAATATTTACGCCCACAGCTCCGATATATTCGGTAAGAGACATGACCAATTCTTCACGAATCGGGTCAATGGCCGGATTTGTAACCTGAGCAAATTGTTGGCGGAAGTAGTTGAAGAACAACTGCGGCATATCCGACAAAACAGCCAGTGGGGTATCATTACCCATTGAATAGGATGGCTCTTGTGCATTAGAGCACATCGGCGTGATAATTTTTTCGATGTCTTCTTTCGAATAACCGAATACGCGAAGCATCTTATCGTAATTCTCAACTGTATGCGCAATTTTACGACCGCTTTTCAGTTCATTCAGTTCGATACGATTGTTGGCCAACCATGTGCGGTAAGGATTCTCATTAGCCAGTTGTTCCTTCAGTTCCTTGTCGAAATATATTTTTCCTTCTTCGGTATCGACCATTAATATTTTACCCGGTTGCAGACATCCTTTTTTCTTGATGTCTGTTGGCTCAAAACCAAGAACACCGGCTTCGGAGGCTACCACCATCGTATCATTCTTTGTGATTAAATAGCGTGCGGGGCGCAGTCCGTTGCGGTCAAGCATACCACCGACATAGCGACCATCGCTAAATAACAGTGCGGCAGGACCATCCCATGGTTCCATCAGGATGGAATGATATTCGTAGAATGCTTTCAGGTTTTCGCTGATCGGGTTCTTTTCGTCAAAAGATTCAGGTATCAGCATAGCCATGGCGTGAGGCAAGCTCATGCCGGACATAACCAAAAATTCGAGTACGTTATCCAAGGATGCGCTATCGCTTAATTCCGGTTGGATAATCGGACGGATATTTTTGATATCACCCAAGGCAGGAGAGGAGAGTACACTTTCTCGAGCTTCCATCCATCCTCTGTTACCGCGGATCGTATTGATCTCGCCATTGTGGCAAAGTAAGCGGAACGGTTGTGCAAGTCCCCAGGTAGGAAAAGTATTCGTGCTGAATCTGGAATGAACCAGAGCCAGACCGCTGGTAAAGTAACTATTTGTGAGGTCAGGGTAATACTGTCTAAGTTGCATAGACGTCAGCATTCCTTTATAAATAATATTTTTTGTAGAGAGTGAAACGACGTAAAAATCATCTTTTGAAGGTATAGCAGATAATCTCACCCTATTCTCTATCATTTTTCGTACAATGTAGAGTTGGCGGTCCGCTGTTGCCGTATCGGTAAATCCTGTAATGAAAATTTGTTTTATGTCCGGTTCGTTTTTCTGTGCTGAGTCTCCCAAAATCTCCGTGTTGGTCGGAACATTGCGCAAATGCATCAATGACAAACCCTCTTTCTCAATCTCCTCAATGACAATACTCAAAATATCACTTTGGTCTTTTTCGTTTTTTGGAAGGAAAAGCAATCCTGTACCATAATGTCCTTTTTCGGGAACAGGGATGCCTTGTAATAATATAAATTCATGAGGTATCTGTAGCATGATACCTGCACCATCACCGGTTTTGTTGTCAGCGCCTTCAGCTCCACGGTGACGCATGTTTTCCAAAACCTTCAATGCAGACTCAACAACAGCATGTGATTTTTCACCATGAATGTTTACTAACATTCCTACGCCGCAAGCATCATGTTCATAGGCGGCATTGTATAAACCTTGTTGTTTAGACCGCTGGGCAGGTTGCTCGTCAGATGGTTGGTCGGATTGTTCCTTTAAATTCACTGCTTTTGTTGTGTTGTTAAAAAGTTGTTCTTTTTCCATTTTTCGATTACGTTATGTAAATAATGCCTGTAAATACTATCAAATGTTCCGCAAAAATAAAAAAATAATTCCAATCTGTCAAACAAAAAACGCCAATTTATTATAAAAAGCAGAATATTGGTCTAAGTTGTTTGTAATTTATCAATAAAAATTCATTAAAGCCTATCCGCCTCCCTTTTCGGCCTGTT
>JALNVG010000253.1 GCA_023227685.1 Bacteroidaceae bacterium | reverse complement strand
TAAAGTTCGCGTATGGATGTAATACTTTGTTTGATCTCTGCCGGATGATGTGCATAATCGCTTAAAAGAACAACTCTATCGTTTTTAATTTTAAAATCAAATCTGCGTTCTACTCCGCGGAAACTTGCTATGCCTTCTTTTATTTCTTCATTAGTTACTCCGTTGAGATGAGCCAAAGCCATAGCTGCGATGCTGTTTTCGATGTTGATACTAATGGGTACACCCAGTTGGATATCATTGATTCTTGTATCCGGGGCTACAAAATCGAAGAAAATATCACCATTGCCGATACGCTCATTTTCGGCGTGGAAATCGCCCTCGTTACGAGAATAATTGAAAACCCGGACTCCTTTTTGAACTTTAGGAATCATTTTCAATCCCTTGTGAATAATGAGTACACCTTCGGGACGGATGAGAGACGAATAGTGCTCAAAGCTTTCAATATATGCCTCCGGTGTGCCGTATATGTCCAAATGATCAGGATCGGTAGCTGTAATAACTGACATATAAGGTGAGAGCCAATGAAAAGAACGATCAAATTCATCAGCTTCAATTACTGTATACGAACTGTCTTTTGATAGAAGTAGGTTTGTGCCGTAGTTATTCGAAATTCCTCCCAAAAATGCTGTACAACCTACGTGAGATTGATGAAGTAAATGAGCAGCTATTGTTGAGGTTGTTGTTTTGCCGTGTGTGCCTGCTACGCAAAGGGCCTTAGTTGATTTTGTGACCTCGCCCAATACTTGTGAACGCTTCATGATTTCGAAGCCGTTCTTTTGGAAGTATAGCAGTTCTGTGTTGCTTTCCGGAATGGCGGGAGTATAAACCACTAAAGTACTTGTTTTATCCTTGCATGCTTCGGGTATCTTGTTCACATCATCTTCAAAATGAATAGGTATTCCAATGATTGTTAAACTGTGAATAAGATAGCTCGGCGTGCGGTCGTATCCGGCAACAATTTTTCCAAGTGAGAGGAAATAGCGCTCTAATGCACTCATACCAATGCCTCCGGCCCCGACAAAGTAAACTGATTTGATGTTATTTATATCCATATTATTTTTTCACCTTTAAAAGATGATTAATGATTTATTTTTTAATTAAACTTATAACTTCATTTGCGATGATTTTTGCAGAATTGGGCAAAGCTAGTTGGGCGATATGTTTGCCCAAATTGTCTAGTATATTGTGTTCGTTGACTGTTTTAATGGCTACATTTAATAATTTGTCAACAGCTTCGATATCTTTAACATATAAAGCTGCTTGTTTGTTTACTAGTGCCATCGCGTTTTTTGTCTGATGATCTTCGGCTACATTAGGAGAAGGGACGAGAATCACAGGCTTATGTAATAGGCAGAATTCTGAGATAGAGCTTGCTCCGGCTCGGGATATAACCAAATCGGCGGCCTTGTAGGCCACATTCATATCTTTAATAAAATCGATGACATGTAGGTTGGGCAGAGCTTTCTTTTGTGATAATAGGTCTGTTACTTTTTTAAAGTAATATTTGCCTGTTTGCCAAATGAATTGTATATCACTGTTTTTTTCTATGATAGAAAGGCCACTGATCAAGGTGCGATTGAATGTAAGCGCTCCCAAACTGCCGCCAACGACAAGAATCGTTTTTTTGCATGGATCAAGATTGAATGTTTTAAGGGATTCTTCTTTATTCATTGTCTCTTGCAATAGATTTTGACGCACTGGATTACCTGTTATCACGATTTTTTCTTCCGGAAAGAATTTCTCCATGCCTTCATAGGCTACACATATCTTGTCAGCATTCTTTGCCAGGAGTTTATTCGTTACTCCGGCATAAGAATTTTGTTCTTGTATCAGTGTTGGTATTCCTAACATTTGAGCAACTTTTAAAGTTGGTCCGCTGGCATATCCGCCTACACCAACGACCACTTGAGGACTGAAATGTTTAATAATACTTTTTGCTTTCCATTGACTGCGGATGATTTTTACAAGTACGATAATGTTTTTTAAAAGATGTTTGCGGTCGAATCCTGCAATGGGAAGTCCGATAATCTTATAACCGGCATCGGGTACGCGCTGCATTTCCATTCGGCCTTCGGCTCCGACAAAGAGGATCTCGGTTTCCGGATCAATCTCTTTAATGGCATTGGCTATGGATATGGCTGGAAAGATGTGCCCTCCTGTACCTCCGCCGCTTATGATTATTTTCTTTACTTTTTTCATGATCTTATTAGTTTATTCTTCAAAAGTCAAAATCTATCATCAAAAGCATTATCATTGTTGTACATTGGAGATGTTGGTTCAACGGCTGTTTGTGCATCTGAATCTTCTGGAGGATTTTCTATTTGGAATTTAATGTTTTCGTCGTGGATTCTGCGGTCCTTTAATTTTGCAGTGTAACGACTCACACTCAATATCATACCTATATATATGCAATTGACTAGTGTGCTGGTGCCTCCTTTGCTCACAAGTGGCAGCGGTTGACCGGTTACAGGAAACAATCCCACGGCAACCATCATATTCAGAAGAGCCTGTGCAACCAAAAGCAAAGAGATACCTATGACCAGAAAAGCGGGGAATGTTCTATCACACTCTTTGGCAATGCGCCCCACTCGTATAAGTAAACAGATGTAAAGGAAGACGACAAAGATTCCCCCTTCTATTCCTAGTTCCTCAATGATAATCGCATATATGAAATCGGAGTATGCTTGGCTTAAGAAGTCTCTCTGAATAGAATTTCCCGGACCTTTTCCTATCACGTTACAAGTAGCAATAGCGATATGGGCATGTGCAACTTGTGCATTATCTTCGATATTGAATTTGGCAGCCGACACTTTTTCTTTATTTGCAAATCCTTTGATTCGGTTTTGCCAAGTTGGTACACGATGTAGAACGGATCCCTTTTCTGTTAGGCTTTGGGGAATGAGCATTATTGTAGTGATGCCTAAAATAGCAATAAGAAGAAGGGTACCGATGAGTTTTAACATCCTTTTGAAAGCGATTCCGCCAATAAACATCATCATAATCACTACACCTAACAGTAGAAAGCCTGTTGACATATTCTCAGGTGCAATTAAAGCAAAAACGATAAAGGTAATGATCAAAATGTATTTAAAGGTTTTAGCATTATCTTCATCATTATCCTTTTTCTTGGAAAGTAAGTAAGCCACAGTAATAATTACGGCCATTTTTGCTATTTCGGATGGTTGAAACTGCAGACCCATGATTGATAACCATCGTGATGCGCCGTTAATTCTGCCACCTGAAAAAAGTCCTAAGAGAAAGACGATGGCCAGCATGACAATAGATATCGGGTATAGAAATACCGGAAATACCTGAAACCATTTATATGGAATATTATGCATGATGACTACTACAATCGCCCCAATCATCAAAAAAATGAAATGTTGTCTGATTGGTGCCCAATGGTCTCCTGTCTTGTAGGTCAATATTGAAGCTGCCGAGAAAACTTCAACAATTGAAATTAGACAGAGACAGAGAAAGATAATCCAAATTACCTTATCGCCTTTGAATATGTTTTTTATTAAATCCACTTTCTCTTTTATTTTAAAAAGGTCTTTATTCTCTTATGCAATATTT
>JALNVG010000252.1 GCA_023227685.1 Bacteroidaceae bacterium | reverse complement strand
TATCTGTAGCAATACACGAGAAAACTGCTCCAACGTGATTTCTTCCGTAGCTGCTTTTGCACGTAAACGATATGTTTCAAAGGTTGTTCGATTACCATTTTCCGTCAAAATAGACTCATCAGTAATGATATGATTTTGCTTTAGAATCTTTATCAAAGTCTCACGACGCAATTTATATCGTTGCAGTCTACGACGCATGCCACGGCTTTTTGTTCGTGAAGCATTTGGCGTAACACTTTTTCCTAGTCTAAAAAAATCTCCTGCATCACCCTTTATTTCTGCTCCCTCTGCGTTAGTATAGTTATCATAACGAATTACCCTAACACCCAATTTTATAATTGACGATTCTTCGCTATCTTTTTCTTTTTCATTTACAACAGCCCAGCCAATGCTATTTGTTCCTAAATCCAAGCCTAATATCTTCTTCATTTTTTTTGTTTTTACAAAATTTTCATAAAAGTAAACATTTTTAATAAAAAAAATGTATTTTTGAATACATTTTTGAAGCTATTCACAATAAGGATTATTCCGTTGTGAAAACATTCAAGGCGGTCTCACAAGGATCGCCTTTTTTATTTTCAAGATAAAAACACACGTGCATTTCACCCCATTTTTGCAAAATTTGGTTTACTCATGGTTTACTCACCTTCGCAAATTTGCGAATATGAGTCGAACGAATCACGACTATGGTATAAGGTTGGTATATCCGAAATAGGCAGAACTTTTTTTTTAAAACATCTCATTTTTTGAGGGAAACCACACGTGCATTTCACCCCATTTTTGCGAAGCTTAGTTTACTCTCGTTCGAGTATCGTTCGACTCTCAGTTTACTCACCTTCGCAAATTTGCGAACAAGAGTCGAAAAAAGTAAGACCAAGATACGAAGGTGGTATATTGGAGAATTTACTGTTCAAGAAAGAGAGGGATTGCGTTCTCTTCAAATAGTTTTCTTCTTTGGTTGTTTTAAAGTCCTTGCGGGGTTATTCAAAAAAAGACAAGCGTTATAATCTTAAAAAAATAAAATACTTGTAAATCAAGTTAGTATTTTTATGTTAAATTTGGTAAACGAATATTGCACCTTTGAGTTCACAATAAAACGTTGGCAACAAGGCAAATAAAGACTATATACTGAAAAAGATAGAAACTAGTTTGTGAATGAAAAACGAAATTAAAAGAGGGCACCGTCCATGATTTTGTGTAAATGAAAAAATAAGGCCTTTGTCATAATAAAATCCTATCTTCAAAAATAGCAATAAATTGGTTTAATACAATACCCCAGTTTCTTATAGGCACAGTCCACTTCTTTTCTATTTCTCCAATGGCAAGATAAACAGACTTCTTGACGGCATCGTCGTTGGGATAGGAAAGTTTGGTTTTCGTGTATTTCCGTATTTTGCCGTTGAGATTTTCAATAAGGTTGGTAGTGTAGATAATGCGGCGGATATCTATAGGGAACTCAAAGAAGGTGGTCAGATCCTCCCAGTTGTTGCGCCAGCTTCTGACCGCATACATGTACTTTGATTTCCATTTCTTCTCAAAGTCGTCTAATGCGGCCAGAGCAGCCTCTTTATTGATTGCGCCATAGATGTTTTTCATGTCGGCGGTAAACTCTTTCAGATCCTTCCATGCCACGTATTTGCAACTGTTTCTTATCTGGTGCACTACGCATATCTGTGTCGCAGCATGCGGAAAGACTGTGCGTATAGTGTCCGTAAAACCGTTCAGGTTATCCGTACAGGTAATAAGGATATCTTCCACGCCACGAGCCTTTAAATCGCTCAGCACCGACATCCAAAACGAGGAGCTTTCCGCTTTACCTACCCACATTCCCAGAACTTCCTTATGACCCGTTTTGTCTAAACCGACGCATAGGTATACCGTCTTGTTTATGACCTTGCCTCCGTCTCTGACCTTAAAAACTATTCCGTCCATCCATACTACAAAATACTGCCTCTCTAACGGGCGATTCTGCCATTCTAACGCAGCCTGGGTGACTTTGTTCGTGATAATTGAGATCGCAGAACTTGAAAGATTTATCTGATATATGTCGCGCAGTTCGTCTTCTATGTCCGAGGTGCTTAAACCTTTCGCGTATAACGATATTACCAACTTTTCCAATGACATGCCTTTGTTGGCATGTTTCGGGATTATTACCGGCTCAAATTCTCCGTTCCTGTCCCTCGGTACGTTTATTCCTGCCTCTCCGTGAAGTGTCTGGATTGTTTTGTTGTAACTCCCGTTCCTTGAGTTGCCACTATTGTCCCCTTCCGTACTGTTTTTCTCATAGCCTAGATGTTCGTCCATTTCTGCATTTAGCAACTGCTCATACAACTTTGAATGTAGGTCGTTCATAAAACGGTCTACGTCCTCTTGCCCGTGAAATCTCTTCAAAAACTCTTTGCTGAACAATTCGCCAGGTACTTCATAGAACTCTTCAGGCTCTTTCTTGTCCTTTTTCTTTGTCATTTCTTTTGTGTACATATCTATTTGCGTTAAAGTTATCCTTTTTCTTTAACCTCAAATTTCATTTACACAAAATTCTAGATAGTCCCTTTCTTCCCTTCCTTTTTTGGTGCAAATCAGGTCATTCCGCAGGAGCGAAGCGACGGAGGGATCTCTTGCGATATTACGCCATAACTAATAAACACTATCTGACGCCTCCCAATGCCCAAATTTCAAACCGCCAACACGTTTTATGGCACCCAATTTCTTAAGCGCTGCAAGATCTTGATTGATTGTTTTCTCCGACAATGTAAGTTGCTTGCTTAATTCTTGAATTGTTATGGTTGGATTTGCAACTATTGCATTGTATGTACGTGATTCTTTCCCCATATTCGTATGTTTCATCGACTTATAGAGAGGAGTCGTTTCTTCCGAAACAGTATTTGAGCTCTGACTTAAACCATACAAATCAGTACGGCGACTCCGATTACGAAAAATCGTTACACGAAACTCATCTCCAAGCATCTCTATAACAGGATTTTTGAGTCCAAATTCTTTTGCTTCTTTATATAAATTTGGAATACCACTTCCCCATTTTTCAACGACACCCATATATGCAAATGTTTCAGCAATGCCACGATTTCGGGTTTTAGAAACACCACTTTTTATATTATCCAAAGTTATACCATTGACTAATCTTCCCGGAGAACTAATCTCTAACCTATCCTCATAAATAGCAACCTGAATATTACTCGGTTGTAAATAATCTCTATGACACAAGGCATTCGCAATTACCTCTCGAATGCTCTTCGTTGGAAGCTCATATTCTTCAATGCGCTTAAGCCCTTTGAACGATGGATAAATATCAATATTCTGTAAAACAAAATTATACGCACCATTCAGTTGCTCATATAAAGTTCCTTCCACATCTTTTTTAGTAATAAAAAGACCGCGAGTTTTCCCTCTAAACACCGCACACTGAATGTAATGATGCCACCCGTCTATCCAGTCGCCTCTCAATATTTTTAGACCGTGACAAGCGAAAAAATCATTTTTGTCTTCTTTTATCAACTGCCAAGACAAAAGTTGCCCCTTTTTGACTTCCTTTATCTTGATTCTTTCCGAATCTTGCACCTC
>JALNVG010000251.1 GCA_023227685.1 Bacteroidaceae bacterium | reverse complement strand
GCGTGCTCTCCGTTTCTGATTACCTTAGAAACAAACCGGCTGTATAAGATCAAAAACTTGTGTTTAATTTTAGTAATGATTATAGCTATAATACCGAGGGGTATTATTGCTCATTATTGGCTCGAACAAGAGGACAGAGGGTTATTCCCGGCGTGGATATCATCAATAAATTGGAGACAGGTACAGGTGTCCGCATGGATCACACTTTGCAGAATATCTGCTATCAATATATTCAGAAGAACAATATCAAGGATGATATTTGGTACCTTCGTCTCTTTTTTGGAAAGTGCAAAGAGAAAGGTCTGGAGAGAATCGCCAGGTTTCTTTTTGAGAATTATCCTTGTCCGTTACTCGAAATCGCTTTCAATACGCACCAGAGCAACCAAATTGAGAGTATCAATTATTTGCCTCTGAACAAACTGAATGACGAAGAACAGGATTTCTTTGCTGATACGCTGGATAAATTCAGTATGAAGGTTTGGCATGAACCGAAATCGAAACCTGTACGCTATAATCTTGCGATACTTGTTGATCCTGCGGAGAAATTTCCTCCGAGTAATAAGGGTGCATTGCATAAGTTACTTGAGGTTTCGAAAAAAATGAATATCCACGCTGAGTTTATTACAGAAGACGATGCTCCGCGGTTGATGGACTTTGATGCTTTATATATTCGTGCCACGACCGCCCTCAATCATTATACTTTTCATTTGTCTCAGCTTGCAGCTCAGAGTGGCATGCCGGTCATTGATGATCCTTTGTCGATCATCAGATGTTGTAACAAAGTCTATCTGAAAGAGTTGTTTGAAAAAGAGAATATTCCTGCTCCAAGATCGGCACTCGTTTTTCAATCAAATGAAAATTCGTTCGAACAGATTAGTCAGGAGGTTGGCAGTCCGTTTATTTTGAAGATACCTGATGGGTCTTATTCCGTGGGTATGGAGAAGGTTTCGAACGAGGAAGAACTTCAGATAGCGTTGAAGGAATTGTTTACTCATTCTTCTATTATTCTTGCTCAGGCATTTACCCCGACTCCTTACGATTGGCGTGTGGGTATATTGAACGGTGAGCCGTTATTTGTTTGCCGTTATTATATGGCCAAGGGACATTGGCAGATTTATCATCATTATGCTTCCGGCAGAAGTGCGGGTGGTTTGTGTGATACTCTTCCTGTATATAAGGTGCCTAAAATTGTGTTGGATACGGCCTTGAAAGCTGCATCTCTTATCGGTAAGGGCTTATATGGTGTTGATTTAAAGATGGTTGACGACAAGGCATATGTTATTGAGATCAATGATAATCCAAGTATTGACCATGGTATAGAGGATCAGATTCTGGGTGATGAATTGTATTATCATCTTCTTGATTATTTCGGTCAAGAGATAGAGAGAAGACGGCTTTAAAGTTATTATAATCGTGGATAATAATGTGGTTCGCCGTGGCGGATTGCGGGATATATCCCGTATTCTGGAAATAGAGCAGGAGAGTTTTGGCCCCGACAGTTTTTCTGCTGCCCAATTTACATATTTGATCAATCATTCGAAGGGGGCTTTTCTTGTGGTAGAAAACGGCGGACGTATATTGGCATACTTGTCTCTATTATTTCATTCGAGATATAATTATCTGCGCATTTATTCGGTGGCTGTCTCTGCCCAATCCAGAGGAAAAGGGATAGGACAGTTGTTGATGGATGAGGCTTTTAAAATAGCTTCGGACAGCGGAGCTAAAAAAATAACATTGGAGGTGATGGTGACCAATAGGTCTGCCATCGCCTTATATTTGAAGAATGGTTTTAAGAAATGTGGTATTAAACCCGGTTATTATCATCATGGGGAGGATGCTTTTTATATGCAGAGAGATATGCTGACTGCTAACGACGCATGAACTCTGCCTTTTTTGTGAAGAGCAGATGTATCCTGAGTTTTAATGATCGGATGGGTTGCAGGAAGTCGAAGATAGGGAGTGAGAAATAATATCTTTTCTTTTCTCCCAGATCTTTGGTCGTTTTATTGATGACATACATTTGTATTGTCAGGCGGATGAGCCATAAAAGGATATAGATGCCTGCCAAGATAAAATTCATGTTTTGAATACTGAGTATTATTCCTATAGTGCATGCGGCATAGAAGAATAGTCGTGTGCAGGTTTCAAATCCGGACAAGTTTCTTTGTATCCCGCGATAAAAGCGTGAAGTGAAGTCATAATTGAGTTTTTCGCTTTTCCAGTTTTCATATTGTGTTGTATCATAGATGCGTATGACGGCATCGGCACTTGTTTCCACACGGGTATTGCCCTTTCGGGCTACTTTATTAATAAATAAATCATCTTCACCGCGGCGCAGGGATAAATGCTCGGTGTATCCTTTGCTCGAGGTAAACAGGTCTTTGCGGTAGGCCATGTTTTTGCCGATGCCTTTGTAAGGTAGATCTGCCAAGGCGAATCCCAGATAACGGATGGAAGAGAATAGATCATCGAAAGAGATTTTTGTATTTTTCCAGCCTTTTATCGATTCATAACTGCTGTATCCTAAAACGATTTGAGTATGTGAGGTGAAATTTCGTGCGAGTAGTCGTAGCCACTGGTTACTGACCGGTTGGCAGTTGGTCTCTGTAAATACCAGCCAGTTATATTTACTGGCTTTGATTCCGATGGACAGGGCCAGTTTTTTATGACTGATATTAAGTGCACTATCCGGTGTAAAAGTGTGATATAGATTCGGATACTTTTCGGCCAAGTTAACAAGTACGGATTCGATATCATCGTTTAAAGCTTCGTTGATGACAATGACTTCAAAGAGTGGATAGTCTTGTTCTAAAATGCTCGGTAGATATTTGGAGAGGTTTTTCGAATCATCATGTGCATAGATAATGACGGATAAAGGAGGCAGTTCCTGAGAGAAGTGAATTTCTTCTTTTTTTGTTTTTACATGATTCCTATGAATCCTGTTGTAGAGGGCAAGATAGTAAATGAGCTGAATTACAGTGAAAACTCCTGCTGCAGATAATATATATAAATCGATAATATGATAAGTAAAAGTTCCCATTATTTTTTTATGATATTCTATTTTCGGGAGCAAAAATACGCAATATTTCTGACAGAATTCATACAATAGACAAGAGTTATTTGCAAAACTTAGATATATTTGCAATTAAATTGGATATGCGAGGTTTGTAAGAATGAAAAAAGTAGTTATCGCCATGGATTCTTTCAAGGGATGTCTATCTTCTGCAGAAGTTGAGGCTGCTGCCGAAGAGGGTGTGCGTTCGGTCTATCCTGATTGTTCTACGTTTTGTATTCCGATAGCTGACGGTGGTGAAGGTTGGCTGAATTCGCTCTTACCGAAATTAGGTGGCTCTATTCACCGCTTGTCTGTTCATGGGCCTTTGATGGAACTTGTGTTTGCCCGTTACGGCATTACGAAGGATGGCCGGACTGCTATTCTGGAAATGGCTGAGACCAGCGGTCTGATGCTTGTTCCTATTCCGAAGAGAAATCCGATGCTTACGACTTCATTGGGCGCAGGTGAGTTAATTCTTCATCTCATGAATCAAGGTATCCGTCATTTTATAATAGGTATAGGAGGAAG
>JALNVG010000250.1 GCA_023227685.1 Bacteroidaceae bacterium | reverse complement strand
TTTGGCTTTCGTATCTCTACCGTATGTATAACGATGATAACCTGTATGAGCAGTTGCCGACAACTCAACCAAAATGTTTTCGTCAGAAATATATGTAGTATAATAACCACATTCAGCCTTTTCCTTTGCCTTATCTATCGTAACGATAGGTGATTTCATCCATGCCGCATCATGCTTTCTAGAAAATGGCAATATAGATAATAATCCTGCACGATCAGAAACTGACGTTCCACCACTACTTCCCCTACGAAAATGAGAAAAACCACGAATATGATTATCTGAATAATCATACCCTGAATGCGCACAATCACCGCTACCAGTCAAACTGGCCGGATAAGTATCCGGACCAAGCTTTACCAGACCAAAGGGTACAAGTGCTGAAGGATGCCATTGACCATGATCTCCTTGACTACAAATAAAAGGATCAACAAAAGAGGCTGCACTCCTTGTCTGTTTTAATGATGAACAAGCAGTCAAAAGTACTATTCCTAGCCAAACAATTATTATATATTTCTTCATCTCTATTATTCAATTTTGAAATTAACGCCCTTGACAAATAATAATTTGTTTTATGCGAACATATTTATTGCTTTTTGTATGTTATAATAGCAGAACCCGGCTTGTCACTTATTTCAACCTTTAATCCTTCTTCGGCCAACTCTTTTCCGGTAAGGATGATCTTTTCTTTTTTATCAAAATTAGTGATCTGATAATGATCTTTTAAATTTAAACCTCTAAGATGGAATGTTATAGATGACGTTTCGCAACTATCTCTCCTAAAGACCTGTACAAAACCTGTACCTATTTCAGGGCGATTAAATTGCCAGGCAATCCAGTGATTTGCATCAATACTATACGGAGTTAAGGGATAATAATCACCAAAAAGCATATCAGGAGCAATCTTACTACACTCTAAATAGGCTTGTTGTTGTGCCGCTGTATTTTCAGAAGTTAAAGTTCCCATTCCAAATCCTGGCAGATAAAAGCTGCGAAATGAATAAGAATCATAACAATAAACACCAGTCCCCTGAAATGGAAACCACGAAGAAAGTCCATAAGTATGTCCTTGATTTCCACGGACAACATTCTTCATATAAGGCCATTGAAAATCACTTCTTAATAGAGGGACCGCTCTCTTCATAGTTTCGAGATCGTTCCGACAACCTCCACTTGCACACGCATCAATATGAAGTTCTTTGTTATGGCTCTTCAATGCATCCCAATAAGCCAGATGGCCTTGAATATACATATTCTCAGTGATTCCTTGACGATCGGGCGCATCATTGTTGCGCCAGGCAGAAAGTGGCCCAATATTAAAGTCTTCACGATACCAATCAAGTCCTTGCATTTTAATGAAACGATCCATATAATCTATAAGCCATGCCTGAACATTATCGTTGCCTTCATCCAAAATTAAATCGTGACTTTTACCTTTCAATAACCATTCGGAATGTTTTTCTTTTAACCATGAAAAATAATTGCCCACCCGTTCAGGTTCAAACCATACCAAAAACTGCATACCATGTCTATGAATCCAATCGGAATATATTTTGAATCCTCTTGGATATTGAAGTGTATCAATTTCCCATGTGCCAGTGTTTTTCCATTTTTCATCGCCTTTATAATACGAGCTATCCATCTGATACCAACCTGCATCACGCCAACAAATATCAGGCTTGATGCCTGCTTTCAAAAAAGATTCAACATAAGCAGTATCTTTTTCATGAGGTGTAACTTGTATTTGCAAAATAGGTTGTTGTGGTTGTCCATTGAATGATGGAATGATATGGGCTATATAATATCTTCGCCACAAATTTTGTGCATCAACAATATCTTTATCTTTCCAGAACATCAGAGATATAAGAGGAGTACGAATCTCTTCTCCCGGTTTGAGATAACAGTTAACATGTTGTTGTTCAGCCTTCGCTGTTAACTCATTTTCTGCGTCGCGCGTAAACGAACTCGCCCATTGTCCAGGCCATCCTATAGCTATAATAATACCCCTATTATTCATTTGCAGATTGTAATACGGCCAACTATTCGGTCCGTTACAAGATCTACCTGACTTTGGCCCAAATCTTGTTTCCGAATTTGGCACTAACGTTTTATCAAAAGGTTCATAACCATCCTCTGCCATGAAATCTCCTTTATGACAATGCAAAACAAACTCTGCATTTTTATCACACATGAAAGTCGTGTTCAATCCTTCTAATTCACTTATTATCGGAGTGTTTTTATCACTTGTATTCTTAAAATAAACCGTCCATTCTAAAACAGGGTAATCAGAAAAAACAGTAAACACACAACATACTGATAATCCTGTATTCTGGTCAATCCACGTCTGTTGATATTGTGTACGGTTCTTGTCTATAACATATATTTTTGTTTTTTGAGTCCACGAAAATAAAAATTCGGAAGATTTTTTACCATTATAAACAAAAGAAAAAGGTAAACTTACTTTTGAATTTTGCAAATGAGTCTGCATCCATTTCGATTGAATCTTCATTTCAGCTTTTGTTACCATCTTGGGCAAATTATTACTATATGATAAAAAGAACAAACTCATATAAGTTACGAAGACAGAACACAATACTTTTTTATACATCATCAAATTTATTTATAGAATATAAAAAATAAAAAGCACGGGTTCACAAATTTCACAACAATGATAATACCTTTCCAAATCCGTAAAACCCGTGCATAAACAACAATGTATTATTGATAAGCCGAATTATTCTGCTTTTCAAGTTCAGGTACCTGCCAATAGTAGTTTGAATACGGTGCTTTAATAACTTGAAATTTGCTTGCATCGCGGTCACCAATGCCAATATCTTTTCGTAAACCGATAAGCCAGAAAAGACGATCAGCATGTTCTCCACTCATTTCCTTAATACGTTCATTTTCAATAGCACGTTCAGTAATGTCATTAGCAGCAATATCATTCAATCCGGCCCGTTCACGAACAACATTCAAATCTTCAGCTGCTCCAGTTTTATCACCATTATTGAAACGAATAATTGAACGCATCAGTAACATATCTGCAAGACGAAGCATAGGTCTATTTGAACGACGTCCAGATGTTGGAGCACGAAAATGTTTATCCTGATAAACCATCGGGTAAGTAAGAGCTGGATAACGTGATTCATACTTATTAATAAATGCATAATATTCAGCTGTCCCTGATTTATATGGATTAGGCTGATAGCCTTCCAAGCGAATATAAGTTTGTTGATAACGCAAATCCTTAGTTGCTTCTACCGGTTCTGAAAGATCAGCATTAATCCAACCAATTTGTTGCAATATACTATATGACATAGTAAAAGCTGTCCATGCACACATATTCCTGTTAGTTCCTCGTCCGCCACCATTTGCCGTATAGTTACATTTTGAGAAAATGGTAGGATTACGGTCGAATTTTGTTGATGTAGAATTAAGGGCAATCTCCCAAATCACTTCATTACTTACACCTTCACCAGAAATACGATTGAAAGCTTCAATCGGAGCATCTTTCAGATCATACATACCACTATTAATCACATCATTCAACTGAACTAAAGCCAAGTCATGCTTCCCCATATAAAAATAAAC
>JALNVG010000249.1 GCA_023227685.1 Bacteroidaceae bacterium | reverse complement strand
TAACCTCTTTTGCCAAACGCCTCTGCAAAATACGTAAATGAGGAGCTTTACGATGTTCTTCTATCAAAGCATCAATTTCTTCTTTACCGATAATTGTAAATATCTTAATGTACTTTTCAGCCTCCACGTCACTCACATTCAACCAGAATTGATAAAATTTATAAGGTGAAGTATATCGAGAGTCAAGCCAAACATTGCCAGACTCTGTCTTGCCAAATTTACCACCATCAGCCTTTGTAATCAAAGGACAAGTCAAAGCAAAGGCCTCACCGCCGTTAGTACGACGAATCAATTCGGTACCAGTCGTGATATTGCCCCACTGATCAGAACCACCCATCTGCAATTTACATCCCTTTGTTTCATATAAATGAAGAAAATCATAACCTTGCAACAGCTGATAAGTAAATTCGGTGAAAGAAAGACCATCACGTGCTTCTCCATTTAAACGTTTCTGCACAGACTCCTTAGCCATCATATAATTTACCGTAATATGTTTTCCTATTTCACGGGCAAAATCAAGAAATGTAATATCTTTCATCCAATCATAGTTGTTAACCAATTCTGCACAATTGGACACATTGGAATCAAAGTTAAGAAACTTTGACAGTTGTTTTTTTATTGACTCCTGATTGTGGCGTAAGGTAGCCTCGTCCAATAAATTACGCTCGGCTGACTTGCCAGAAGGATCACCAATCATACCTGTAGCCCCCCCGATAAGAGCCAACGGTTTATGACCAAATCTTTGAAGGTGACGAAGCATCATCACACCGCAAAGGTGACCGATATGCAAAGAATCAGCCGTCGGATCAATTCCTAAATAAGCTGTTACCTTTTCCTTTGCCAATAATTCCTCTGTTCCCGGCATAATATCAAACAACATACCGCGCCATCTCAATTCTTCTACAAAATTCATCGAATGATTTTAAATTTATAAGTTTATTTAGGACAAAAATACGACACTTTATCCGAACGAACAACAGTTAATGAGAAAAAAAAACATTATTAATATTCTGTTGTACAATTCCGATCAATTCTTTAACAGAAATATCTCTTAATTTTGCAGCACGCTGATAAAGACACTCTATCTTCACCTTACTTTCATCCGTCTCCAAAAACAGATTATGAAACGGAACTGCACGAAAAGCTTCTTCATTATATCTTTCTCCAAAAGAAAGATAAAAACCATGCCGCAAATATTGCAGAGCTTGCTCCTTTTTTCCTCTAAAACCATGAATAATCCAAGGATTTTTGGGATTTAATTGTTTTTTGAACAGAATAATTTCACTACCGGAATGCACAGCATGAATAACAAAGGGTAGATGAAGTCTTGCCGAAAGATTCGCCTGCCAGGCAAAAACCTGCCATTGTAATGGAAGAGGAGCCAATGCAAGCTTATCAACACCAGCCTCACCGATAGCAACAACCTGGGGATGACAAGCCAAAATCTCTAAGTTTTCACACAGAGATCGACTATTATCAACCGTTAAATACCACGGATGAATACCCACCGAACAGTAATCGCATGATGACGGAACAAAATTAAAAGGCTGAAAACTGATTATTGCCTCACTTAGCCTAAGAGGCAAAGTATGTGTATGAATATCTAAAATATTTGTCATAATATTTAAGGTACAGGATCATAGCCGGAACCTCCCCATGGATGGCAGCGGAGAATTCTCCTAATAGCCAAGTATAATCCTTTGATGGGTCCGTGCCTTTTTATAGCTTCAACAGCATAGGCTGAACAAGTAGGTGTAAATCGACAAGAAGGTGGAGTAAAAGGTGAAATGCAAAAACGATAGAAATATACAGGAAGCAACAAAATAAAAGAAAGAGCACTAAAAAAGCTTTTTCCAATCATACGCATATATTTGCGCAAGAGGTTCATGATAACTCTTTACTAATACACAATAGTGCTTTTCGGACCTTCTCCGAAATAATTTCAGAAGCAATAAGTTCATTGCTTAAATACATAAAAGCAATAACCATTCCCGAGTTATGCTGCTGTAACGTATCTAAAAGATCTTTTTTATTAAGACGATAAGCCTCACGAATCTGGCGTTTCACTCGATTACGTTTCACCGCTTGTTTGAAATAACGCTTCGATACACTGATAAGAATTGACGTTTCCCCCGACTCTACTGGCATATATACAATCCGAAACGGAAAGATGACGAACGACTGCGATGCACCGTGTTCGAACATCTTTTCGATAACGATTTTCTTATTAAGCCTTTCGGCCTTACTCAACATGTAAGTCAAGATCTTATTTATTATTCTCCTTTATATACATATCAAGGGCCGCTGTCATAGAGGGTGACTTTATGGTTGGAGCCTCTAAATCCAAGCGGAATCCGGCATTGAGTACAGCTTGTGCTGTACTAGAACCAAAAGTCCCTATTTTTATACTACTTTGATCAAAATCCGGAAAATTTTTTTTAAGTGATTCAACCCCTGAAGGACTGAAGAAAAGAAGCATATCATAATCAAAAGGTTGACCATCGGCTATATTAGTACTAACCGTGCGATACATAACTCCTTCTTTATGTTGAAGTTTGTACTTACCAAGGAGATTGCTGATACTATCGCTATGAACATCCGACATAGGAACGAAAAAATTTTCCGTTTTGTGTTTTAGGATCGTAGGAATCAAATCATCTATCTTACCTGTATTACCAAAAAAAACCTTGCGTTTTCTGTATTGCACATATTTTTGAATATAAAGGGCGATAGTCTCTGTAACACAAAAATACTTCATTGTATCAGGTATTTCAACCCGAAGTTGTTTACAAAGTTCAAAAAAATGATCTATTGCATGACGCGAAGTAAAAATAACTGCCGTATAATCGGATATGGATATCTTCTGCTGACGAAATTCTTTCGGTGTTAGACTTTCAATCATTATAAACGGGCGGAAATCTATTTCAATCCCGTATTTCTGAGCAATGTCAAAATAGGGCGATTTTTCGGAAGCAGGTTTTGGCTGCGATACAAGTATTTTCTTGATTTTCAATGTCTTAAAATTTTATTTGCAAGATATTGTTAACAATTACCAATCCCTTATATAACAAAAATAAAGGAATGATTTCAAGGGCACAAAAGTACAAAATAATTAAGAATAAATCATGAAATTGATGCAAAAAAAGCATAATGCCTTTATAAAAGAGAGAAAATTTGACTAAAAAGACTAAAAAGAGAACGATTGTAACTAAAATTGAAACATCAAGCCTACAGTAAACATCACATATAAGCAAAGGCAAAAAGAGAAATCCAATATAATTGATAAGCGCTGAATAATTTTCTCTCCAGATAATCTCAACATTGCTATCAAAAAATATTCTGCCCAGAAAAGCATAAACCATACGCTTTACGATAAAATAGACAACAAAAAATCCCACATATATTCCGAGAAGCAAAGGATGAGATATCTTATCAATAAAAGCCGGCCTGGTTCCGTAGAGAAAAAGATAATATATAAGCCCAAACATAATACAAGTATGCAAGGTAAGCAGCAAATTAAAACGGATATCAATAAAGGTTAGCGATACATTAAAACTATCTTTAGCACGACGAAAAAAAATGCTAGAGAGTTGTTCCTTTATAAAATTCCTACCTC
>JALNVG010000248.1 GCA_023227685.1 Bacteroidaceae bacterium | reverse complement strand
TCTTTAGTCTCTCTATTTTCTCTCTTAACTTTCAATTTCTCAAAAATAACTCGCTTTTACTTTCAATATTTCATTTTGTCCCTGCAATAATTGTAGTTATCAAAATGTTCTATACTTTATATAAATTTGTTTCAAAATATTATATAAATTATTTGTATATTTTAAAATAGTCAGTATATTTGCAAAATAGTAATCAAAATGACAATCTGTATTCGCTATATAATAGCAAGTTGACTTATGAATTAAAACACTGGTATTAAGATTGTGGATAACGTAAAAAGGTATTAGTTTTTTTTATTTTTATTAAAGGGAAAAAGGAGGAATTTTATGGCAAAAGAAGAGAAAACAACTTTAAAGCGTAGTTTGAATGCCTTCCATTTATGGGGTATTGCCGTTGGTTTGGTAATTTCAGGAGAGTATTTTGGCTGGAGTTACGGATGGGCTTCGGCAGGAACTTTAGGTTTTCTGATTACTACATTGGTTGTCGCATTGATGTATCTTACTTTTATTTTTAGTTTTACGGAACTTTCATGTGCCATTCCAAACACTGGTGGCCCGTTTGCTTATGCAAAACGTGCTTTTGGAGCAAAAGGAGGTTTTTTAGGAGGCTTTTCTACTTTGATAGAGTTTGCTTGTGCACCTCCTGCTATCGCAATGTCTATTGGTGCTTACATGTCTGATCAGTTACCTTGGCTTAATCCGATGTGGGCAGCTGCTATTGCTTACATTATTTTTGTGGCACTGAATATGTCTGGAGTAAAGATGGCTGCAACTTTTGAATTGGTAGTTACACTTTTAGCTATTTTTGAGCTTTGTGTTTTTATCGGCGTAGTTTCTCCCGGTTTTACGTGGGGCAATTTTACGGCAAATGGTTGGGCAGGTTCGAATACATTTTCTTTAAGTACCGTTCATGGCATTTTTGCGGCGATACCATTTGCTATCTGGTTCTTTTTGGCAATTGAAGGAGCTTCGATGAGTGCCGAAGAGGCAAAAAATCCGCAGGTTACCGTAAAGAAAGGTTTTCTTTGGGGTATTGTTACACTTGTAGTTTTGGCCTTTGGTGTGATGATGTTTGCCGGTGGTGTGGGTAATTGGGCTTCTTTATCGGACATCAATGATCCTCTTCCTCAGGCAATGAAAGTGATTGTCGGTGGAAAATCAGGTTGGTTTCATATGCTGATTTTTTTGGGATTATTTGGATTGATAGCTTCTTTCCATGGTATTATTATGGAATGTTCGCGTAATATTTTTTCACTTGCTCGCGAGGGTTATTTGCCAAGATCACTCTCAAAAGTGAACAAGAGACAGGTTCCTCATCGTGCACTTATTGCTTGCGGCCTATTTGGAATATTGTGTATCTTTTCAGATAAGTTGATTGTGCTTGGTAATCAACCGTTGACTGCCAATTTAATTACATTAGCTTGCTTCGGTTCAATTACGATGTATATTGTTTCGATGTTTTCATTATTCAAACTCCGTCGTTCCGAGCCGAATCTTGAACGTCCGTATAAAGCGATTTTCTATCCGGTATTTCCTATTATCGCCCTTGTTGGTTCGATGCTTTGTTTTGTGGCTATGGTGATTTATAATTTTGAGGTTTTTGTAGCCTTTGCCGTTTTGTTTGGTGGAGGGTATGTCTATTTCTACTTTGCAAATATTCGTGTAGCCAAGCGTGAAGCCAAATTGACTATGGAGATGGAATTGGTGAGATCTGCAGATTTAAAGGATGAAAAATGATTTACGAAACGACTTTAGGCAACGAGACATATCATTTTGATAGTTTACGTGAATTGATGGCCAAGGCAACTCCTGCTCGTTCGGGAGATGATCTTGCCGGTATTTCCGCCGAGAGTATGGAACAGCGTGTAGCGGCCAAGTTTGTGTTGGCTAATGTACCACTTCGTCAGTTTTTGAAGGAGCCTATTATTCCCTATGAGTCGGATGAGGTAACACGACTTATTATGGATACGCATGATAAAAAGGCGTTTGCTCCGATCAGTCATTTTACAGTAGGCGAGTTTCGCAATTGGTTGTTAAGTGATTCAACAAGTAGCGAAATGTTGACAAGTATTGCTATGGGTGTTACTCCCGAGATGGCTGCTGCCGTGAGTAAAATTATGCGTAACCAGGATTTAATATTGGGAGGTAAAAAATGTCACGTGGTCACAAAATTCCGAAATACGCTTGGGCTTCCCGGAAGATTAAGTGCACGTTTGCAACCAAATCATCCTACTGATGATTTACAAGGTATTGCGGCATGTATTGTAGACGGGCTAATGTATGGTTGTGGTGATGCTGTGATAGGTATCAATCCGGCGAGCGACAGTATGCCTGTATTGTCGCGGTTAAATAGGATGCTTGACGAAGTTATTTGTCGCTATAACGTTCCGACGCAAGGTTGTGTGTTAACACATGTGACAAATACTATTCAAATGATAGAGAAAGGTGTTCCGGTCGATCTTGTATTTCAATCGATAGCGGGGACGGAAGATGCGAATGCAGGCTTTGGTGTGAATCTGAATATCCTTGATGAAGCTTATGATGCTGCCTTGAGCTTGCATAGGGGAACATTGGGAGAGAATGTTATGTATTTTGAAACCGGTCAGGGTAGTGCCTTATCTTCAAATTCGAATCATGGTGTGGATCAGCAAACATGTGAAGTTCGATGTTATGCTGTTGCGCGTAGGTATCATCCATTGCTCTTGAATACGGTGGTTGGTTTCATTGGTCCAGAGTACTTATATGATGGGAAACAAATTACGCGGGCTGGTCTGGAGGACCATTTTTGTGGTAAATTGATGGGAGTACCGATGGGGTGTGATGTTTGTTATACAAATCATTCGGAAGCCGATCAAGATGATATGGACGATTTACTTACATTATTAGTTGCTGCCGGTGTGAATTATATCATGGGTGTGCCGGGAGCAGATGATATTATGTTGAATTATCAAAGTACTTCTTATCATGACGGTTTATATGCCCATCGGCTTTTTGATCTGAAACGAGCACCGGAATTTGATGATTGGCTGATCAATTCTAAAATAATGAATGATAAAGGATATCTTTTGCCACAGCTAAAAGAAACTCCTTTGCTTAGCTTGGTTAATAAATATGGATAATTTTGTTTGCGTATCAAAAAAAGAGTCCTCTTTTAAATTAAAGGAAGTGGATAAAGATTTCTGGCAAGATTTGCGTCGCTTTACCAGTGCTCGGATTGCCTTAGGGCATTGTGGTGCCAGTATGCCTACAACTGAATATTTGAATTTTAGTTTGGATCATGCTCGTGCACGTGATGCCGTGCATTTGCCTTTTCAAAAAGAACTCGTGAGAGATAAATTGGTTCGTATGGGACTTCAGACAATAGATGTGCATAGTCTTGCTGACAATAGATCTGTTTATCTGATTAATCCTGACAAGGGGCGTCGTTTGAATGAAGAAAGTTGTGATCGTTTGAGGGAGTTTAATTCTTCTGGTTATGATGTTGTTCTTGTTATTGCAGACGGTTTATCATCTAAGGCAGTTCATAAGCAAGCCGTACCGCTTATCGGGCATCTGCTTCCATATCTTAAAAAATTGAAGCTAAGCGTAGCTCCTATCGTGCTTGCCGAACAAAGTCG
>JALNVG010000247.1 GCA_023227685.1 Bacteroidaceae bacterium | reverse complement strand
GCTGTTTTGGTAAAAAAATCCCAATTAATCTGGCGGTAACCTCTCTTCACCAATTGCCAGATGATAGCGACGAGCGGGATCACCGTAAGGCTGGATAAGAAACAGATGCAACCGAAGAATATTCTATCTTTTATTAATCTGTAGTTCATGATTTTTTATGCTGCAAATTTCTTCATTATCATTTTACCTATGAAATTAATGATAGCCGTAATAAGAAACAACAAAAGACCCAGAGCGATAAGCGAACTGAGTTTTAATCCGTCGGCCTCACCAAACTGGTTGGCAATAATACTTGCCATCGTATTGCCGGTAGCCGTGATCGAAGTAGGCAGGTTATTTGTGTTGCCTATCAGCATGGTCACAGCCATGGTTTCACCCAACGCACGCCCCAGAGCCAAGACATAACTGGCAAAAATGCCCATTCCGGCAACGGGAAAAGTTACGTTTTTAATCACTTCAAGCCTAGTGGCTCCAAGACTATAGGCACTTTCTTTCAAATCTTTGGGCACCATGCTGATAAATTCGCTACTCAACGAGGATGCATAAGGAATAATCATAATGGCAAGCACAATGGCGGAAGTGAGTAGGCCAAATCCTTGCTGCCCCCACCCCAAGTGGTTCATAATAGGGCGCAAGGTATAAAATCCCCACAGGCCATATACGATACTGGGAATGCCTGCCAGCAAATTGATGACTGAGCTGATAATCGAAGCAATCTTTTTACCTCTGAAATACTCTCCCGTGAACAATGCCACCGGCAGTGAAAATGGCAAACAGAGCAAAAGGGCGACAAATGCAGTGAGCAATGTGCCAACGATAAAACTCAAGGCTCCATAATTCTCATGACCGATAGTAGGATTCCATGCTGTGGAAGTAATGAAATGAAAGAACCCGAACCGAACAAACGTGCCATAAGAACCTGAAACCAGTGTATAGACTATCCCTGCACAAATCAATAAGATGAGCAGAGCAGCTACAAACAATAACCGCTTGAACAGAATGTCTTTAATTGACAAAATTCTCATCTCTTTTTTTTTATTTTGTAAGTGCTGCGCTCTTTGCTTTACTTCCAACCGTCAACAACCGGCCCTTATAGGTTACTTCGGCCAACTGTGCCTCTGCATTGGCTATTACTTTGGCTGGCAGCGGCACATAGTTTACTTTTTCGGTCATGCCCTGAGCTTCAGGTCCGAGCATCCAATGAATCAAATTGACAGTGCCCTGTGCCTGTTGCATCGTACGATTTTTGTAGTATTGCTCCTTATAAATAAGAATCCACGTAAAGCAACTGATGGGATAAGCCCCAGGTGCCGATGAATTGGTAATCATACAACGGGTATCGGCAGGCATATCGCCAAGGGCTGCTTTAGAGATACTTTCCGTATTCGGTACGACAAATTCACCTAACGCATTTTTTATTTGCGCATATGCTATTTTCTGAGCAAAGGCATATTCCGAGCCCACATAGCCAAACGCACCGTCAGTCTGCATGATGGTTCCGGCCACACCGGGATTTCCTTTGGAGGCCATGCCTACCGACCATTTCAATGACTTGCCCGTACCGATACTATTCTTCCATTCGGGACTGACCTTGGACATAAAATCGCTAAAGATATAAGTTGTGCCGCTACCGTCGGAACGATATACCGGAATAATCTTTTTATTAGGAAAAACAGTACCGGCATTGATTGCCTTGATTTTCGGATCATTCCATTTCGTAATCTTACCCAAATAAATATCGGCAATGATATCACCTGTAAGTTTGAGGTTTTTCACCTGCGGAAGATTATAGGCCAGAACTACTGCACCCATGCAAGTGGGGATATGGATGACGGGAGACATCGTCGCCATCTCCTTATCACTAAGAAAAGCATCACTTGCTCCGAAATCAACCACTTGGTCTTTCAGGCTGCGGATACCTCCCCCGCTACCGATACCGCCATAGGTCACGTTTACGTTATTGGAATCCTGATAAGTTTTAAAAGCCAGTGTATAATAGGGCAAAGGAAATGTGCCTCCGGCTCCGGCCAAAGACAAGGTACTCTGCTGTTTCTTACCGCTTCCACAAGCAACCATAGCTATCGCAACAGTTGCCAACAAGAGAGAATTTACAATCTTCATACTTTTAATTCTTTATTTTGGTACAAAAGTATGAAGCACATGTTTCTTAATGATGAAAAATGTGTTGCAATGCTGTTACATTATAAAGAATTATCTTGAAACGATGGATTGATGTTTCTCACTCCAAAGAATAATCAACCCCGTCATAACGATCACCAGTACGAAACAAATGATAGAACCTTCAAAACCGAAGGCTCCCCCGTTAACGATCTTGTTTGACGACAAATGAAGGGTGAACATTTTTGTACCAAAACCCAAACCACTCACTTCGTATCCCAACACCGGACCCTGTATCCAATTCCAAAAGAGATGAAGAATAATAGGGAACCACAGATTTCTTGTATATATATAGGTAGAGCCCAATAATATTCCGGCCAAAACGAGATTGACCATAGGCAACCAACTCAGATTCGGATTAAACAGGTGAAATGACGCAAAGATCAATGAGGACAGAAACAGGGCAACAAACTTATTGAGAGATGTACGTAGCAACTGGCCTAAGATAAAACCGCGAACCATCACTTCTTCGGTAACTGCGACTATCAAAAAGAAAATGAAATAAACCAGCAATGATAAAAAATCAAAATGCACAGCCGTCACTTGTACGGTGCCCGAAAACAAAGCAACAGAGAAACCGACAAGATAAATAACACCGGCCGTGAACATACCATACAACATATCTTTGCCCCTACCTTTTATATTCAAACCCAGTACGGAAATCGGCTGATGGCTGAAGTGAAGAATTAAAATAGCGGGAACAAATACGCTCACCAGCATAATGATCTCTTCAACATATAAATAAAAAACAGAATGTGACGTGGATTCCGAAGTCCCACTCAACAGCATAGGAACAATCGTAGCACCTAAAATAATATTCAGCAATAAAAATGAGATAAGAAACAATACAATAAGAACCCAGACGGGAATTCGCAAATTATCATTATTCATATCTTTAAAATTCTTTAATTCCTTTATAAAAAATACTTATCATATCGCAAAAATAGCTATTATTCATATAAATAAGGTGCATATAAACTTAATTTTTTTATATTTGCATTAACAGAAAAAAAGTTGAATATGAAGACGAAAAGAATAGCGCTCATCCTTACCCTATCAGTACAAATAATTTGCGCCAGCGCGCAGTTAAGCAAAACATACAATATAGATAAGCCCGGAACAATGATCTCTTTAATGACCGAACAAGAAGCCAATCAAATTACCAATTTAACGCTTTCCGGCAACATTAATGCAGAAGACTTCAGACATCTTCGTGACGAATTCAAAAATTTAAAAGTACTTGATCTTTCAAATGCCAATATTCATCTTTATGCAGGCAAAAAGGGCACTTACCCCAATCAGAAATTTTACCTTTACATGAAGAACTTCATTCCTGCTTACGCTTTCTGCCGTGTTGTGAATGGTGTTCCCCAAGGCAAGGAATCTTTGGAAAAGGTTATTCTCTCGAGCAAAACCATTAATATCGAAGATTGTGCTTTCAAGGGATGCAACAAT
>JALNVG010000246.1 GCA_023227685.1 Bacteroidaceae bacterium | reverse complement strand
TGGGGTCACGGGTTCGAACCCCGTTCGCACCGCTTTCAGAGAGTGAATTTAAAAGAAATTCACTCTCTTTTTTATCTTATATATTCCATGTTTATTTCTTTTTGTAATGCATTTGTAACAAGTATGACATTATACTGAAATATGATTCATCGTAATTTGCAAAAAATAAGTAAACAGAAACAATCAACATGGTAACATTCTATTTTTTTATTGTTATTTTCTTGATGTGCCTAGCCATATTCGACCTACTTGTAGGCGTAAGCAATGACGCCGTAAATTTTCTCAATTCGGCCATCGGATCAAAAGCAGCCTCATTCAAAACCATTATTATTGTTGCCGGTTTCGGTATATTTCTTGGCGCTTCCTTTTCCAATGGTATGATGGATATCGCCAGACATGGCATCTATCAACCGGAAAATTTTTACTTTGCCGAAATTATGTGCATACTGTTGGGAGTAATGTTGACCGATGTTGTTTTGCTTGATCTCTTCAATACGTTGGGCATGCCAACCTCCACCACCGTTTCTATGGTCTTCGAGTTATTGGGAGGAACATTTGCCATGTCGATTATCAAGATGAATAATAACAGTTTATATTCAATGGGTAATCTAATTAATACCGACAAAGCCTTGTCCGTCATTATCGCCATATTTGTTTCTGTAGCCATCGCGTTTTTTTTCGGTATGGTCGTTCAATGGCTGGCACGTATTGTGTTTTCATTCAACTATAGTAAAAATGCGAAATACAGCATCGGCATATTCGGAGGAATAGCCATCACATGCATCTTTTATTTTATGCTTATCAAAGGAGTAAAATCCAGTTCGTTTATGACACCCTATTATCAGATATGGATACAAAAGAATACAACGATGCTCATTCTCGGGTTCTTTATCTTCTTTAGTATCATTACGCAACTACTTTATTGGATAAAAGTAAACGTATTCAAAATCATAGTCTTGTTAGGAACCTTTGCCCTGGCACTTGCATTTGCAAGCAATGATCTGGTAAACTTTATCGGTGTACCTTTGGCCGGATATTCATCCTTCATAGATTATGTAGCAAACGGAACAAGTGCCGGTCCAAACGGTTTTCTCATGTCATCCCTTTTACAACCGGCACAAACGCCCTGGTATTTCCTAATCGGCGCAGGTATTGTCATGATATACGCGCTCGCCACATCAAAAAAAGCACGCAACGTGATCAAGACATCCGTTGACCTCTCCCGTCAAGATGAAGGCAAAGAAAATTTCGGGAGTTCGCCCATAGCACGTTTGTTGGTACGTCAGAGCATGAATCTCGCCAATTTTTTCACAAGTATCACTCCGCATCCGATAAACAAATGGATTGACAGTCGTTTCAATCAAGACGAGGTTATCATAGAAGATGGAGCCGCATTCGACTTAATACGCGCCTCGGTCAATCTTGTTTTGGCAAGTTTACTCATCACCTTAGGTACCTCACTCAAACTTCCACTCTCCACCACTTATGTCACTTTTATGGTTGCCATGGGCTCATCACTTGCCGACCGTGCCTGGGGTCGTAATTCTGCAGTCTATCGCATCACCGGCGTATTGAGCGTCATCGGCGGCTGGTTTATTACAGCCGGCGCAGCCTTTCTCATTTGCTTCATAGTCACTTTTTTTATCTATTTCGGAGGCTCAACAGCCATTGTCATTCTAATAATTCTGGCCATCTTCGCTATCATTCGCAGTCAGGTTTTATATAGAAAGAAAAATAAAAAAGAAAAAGGCAATGAAACATTCAACAAGTTAATCAATACAGACAACAACAAAGAAGCTTTTGAGTTGATGCGTAAAAACACTCGCGAAGAACTCTGCAATATTTTACAATATTCAGAAGATAATTACGAACTTACGGTATCCTCTTTCCTACATGAAAATCATCGAGGATTGAAACGAGCACTCGGAGCCGCAAAATTCGAAAAACAGATCATTAAACAGATTAAAAGTTCCGGAGTCATTGCCATGGGCCGGCTTGACGAAAAAACCGTAGCTCAATACGGCATACATTATTATCAGGGTAATAGCTTTGCCAGCGAAATCACTTATAGCATCCTGCGCCTGTGTCAACCCTGCTTCGAGCATGTGGACAACAACTTTGAGCCACTAGATGCCATTCAAAAAGGTGAGTTGGAAGACCTTTCCGAAGATATAACCTATTTGATTCAACGCTGCCGTAAAAAACTGGAAGGAAATTATTTAAAAAATATCGAAGAAGAAATAGAACGTGCAAAGAATCTAATCGAACAAATATCAAAGCTCAGACACAAAGAATTGCACCGCATACAAAGTAGAGAACATAATCTCAGGCTAAGCATGATCTATCTCGACATCATTCAAGAATCAGAAAATGTAATCAATTACACCATTGATCTTTTGAAAGTAAGCCGCAAATTCCAAACAGACAAGATAGATCAATTCGATGCCTGACACATAACTACAACGAACACAATATCTTCGCCACGGTTCTTTTTATATTATTTCGGGTATAATTCGGTTCCATAGCCTCTTCCAGAGGCATTGAATCAGGAGATATTTGATATACTCCCTGAAAACCTGCAGAAAGAAGCATGTCGGCATTTTCTACCCGACCGGCAATAAGAACAACAGGAATTTGTTGTTCTTTTGCCTCTTCAAGTACCCCATACGGAACCTTTCCCATCATCGTTTGCCGATCGGCTTTTCCCTCACCGGTAATAATAAGATCGGCACCCGCAATCTGTTTCTCAAACCCGAGCGTATTGAGTACAAGTTGAACACCCGGTTGAAGTTTACCATGCATAAAAGACAGAAAAGCACCTCCAACTCCCCCCGCTGCACCGGCCCCGGGATATTGACCGACATCTATACCGGTAGTCCTCCGATAAACTTCCGACAAAGATCGCAGACCCATATCCAGGGATTCCACCATCTGCTCATCGGCCCCCTTTTGAATAGCAAAAGTATATGCAGCACCATTAGGACCATAAAAAGGATTATCCACATCACAAGCCACAGTGAAACATGTATCTTTCAAAGCCGGATCAACAAAAGTCATATCCATACGGGCCACCTGACACATCATTTCACCGCACCCCGTACTAAGTATGCCACCTTGATGATTATAAAAAAGAAAACCCAAAGACTGCAGCATACCAATACCCCCATCATTTGTAGCACTTCCTCCTATACCTATTATAAAATGACGTATACCTTGATTCATGAGATGAAGAATTAACTCACCTGTACCCAATGAAGTCGTAAGCATCGGATTTCTCTTCGGAATAGGGACGAGCATCAGACCACTGGTCTCAGCCATTTCCAGAATAGCAGTCCGACCATCCTTCGTAATGCCGTAACGGGCAAACACAAATTCCATCAAAGGCCCATGAACAGACAAACGGTGAATAGAGCCACCTAATTTCGGTAAGAGCGAATTCAGCCAGCCTTCACCACCGTCAGCTATCGGAATACAAAACGTAGAACAATCAGGATAAACCGAACGCACACCCTCTTCTGCAGCAGCCTCAACTTCTGCAGAAGATAGACATCCCTTGAAAGAATCCATGGCAATAACTATTTTTTTCATTCTTACAAACCTCGCATATCCAATTTAATTGCAAATATATCTAAGT
>JALNVG010000245.1 GCA_023227685.1 Bacteroidaceae bacterium | reverse complement strand
TAAAGATCTAACCAATAAGACAGTGACCGAATGGATCATCGAATCATTGATTCTAAAGGCAAAAGCTCTTCTTAAATCAACAGAGATGAATATACAGGAGCTATCGGATTATTTTAATTTTTCCGATGCATCCGCCTTTGGCAAGTTCTTTAAGAAAAACGTAAAGATGACCCCTAATGAGTATCGAAAGAATGAAGATTAAGCATATTGATCTCTTTCTTCACCTCCATTGACAAATACTTAGAGGTGATGCATTACACTTAAGCATAAAAATTAACATGGTGCTCATTCTGGAAATTTGTTTCCAATGATCTAAAAAACAAGAAGGAAAATGTAATCATTTTCCTTCTTGTTGAATAAGATATAGATATATCGTATTATTCTATTTTCTATAATATGCCAGCTTGTCTTTATTTATTCTTTGAATGAAGTCGGCATGTTTTTCAACTTCAGCTTCTACCATATCCAAATAAACGTTTGCCGATTTATTAAATAGTTCAGGAGCTTTGGTGGCATCTTGAATCAGTAAATAAGACATGATGCAGTCTGCTGCCATCTCTACGAGGCGATGGGCTACAAAGTCGTGCAATTCCTGATCTTCTTCTTCTTTAACCTTATTGATGCAAGCTTCAAATTTATCAGTCATTGTTTTAAGGCGAATCATCATCGGTTGAAGTTCGGGAGCGCAGGCAATGGTCTCATATTCACGAAGAGTAGCCAGATAAGAGCCGTTGGTTACGTAACGAATAGCAGCAACTGTTTGTAATTGAGTTGTACCCTCATAAATACTGGTGATGCGGGCATCGCGATAAATACGTTGGCAAGGATACTCCATCATGAAGCCCGATCCGCCATGAATCTGGATACAGTCGTAAGCATTTTGGTTGGCATATTCAGAGTTCATTCCTTTGGATAGCGGTGTGAAACTATCGGCTAGTTTTGAATACATCTTTTGCTCTTTGCGTTCATCCGGCGTAAGTTTGCGCTCTCGTGCAATATCTTCATAAGCTTTATAGATGTCTACATAGCGTGAAGTTTGGTAAAGCAAAGCACGTCCGGCATCCAGTTTGGCTTTTATCGTAGCCAACATTCCATAGACAGCGGGGAAATCGATAATTGTTTTACCAAATTGCTTGCGTTCTTCGGCGTATGCCAAGCCTTCATTATAGGCTGCTTGGCTAAGGCCGACGGATTGAGCGGCAATGCCTAGACGAGCACCGTTCATCAGAGCCATGACGTATTTTATCAGGCCGAGTTTGCGGTCGCCGCAAAGTTCGGCATGTGCATTTTTGTAAACCAGTTCGCAGGTAGGTGAACCATGAATGCCGAGTTTGTTCTCGATACGGCGTACATCAACACCACCTTGTCTTTTGTCATAGATAAACATTGACAAGCCACGTCCGTCTCTTGTTCCTTCTTCCGAGCGGGCCAGTACCAGATGGAGATCTGCATCGCCATTGGTGATGAAACGTTTCACTCCATTGAGTAACCAGCAACCGTCTGCTTCGCTATAAGTAGCTTTCAGCATAACGGATTGGAGGTCGGAGCCTGCATCCGGTTCGGTGAGATCCATAGACATTGTTTCGCCTTCGGATATACGGGGAATATAGCGTTTGCGCTGATCATCGTTGCCGAATTCATAAAGGGTTTCAATGCAATCTTGCAAAGACCATATATTACCGAATCCTGCATCAGCTGCTGCAACGATCTCTGCACACATGGTGTAAGGGGTAATAGGAAAGTTGAGTCCGCCATAGACACGAGGCATTGTCATACCGCTAAGTCCGGCTTTTACCATGGCTTCCATATCCTTTTTGGTTCCGGATGCATAATCTACACGCCCGTTGGCGCAATGTGCACCTTCTTTATCGATGCCTTCGGCATTCTCATTGATCACATCTGCTGTAATCTGACCGGCAATTTCGAGTACTTTGTCGTAAGAATCCATTGCATCTTCATAATCTACCGGAGCATAGTCATAAGTATCTTTATCTCTGTAGCCATGCTCTTTCAGTTCGCAAATGCTTTTCATCATCGGATTGTTCAAGTGAAACTTGAGTTCCGGATTATCTGTATAAAAATTTGCCATTTTTTTACTTACTGTTTTGTTTATAATACTTAATCATCTTGGGCAAGACTTCTTCTATCGTACCGTTAACCACATAATCAGCAATTTTGTTGATAGGGGCTTCCGGATCATTATTGATGGAAATGATGATGTCACTATCCTGCATACCGGCAAGGTGTTGTATCTGACCGGAAATGCCACAAGCGATATAGAGTTTCGGATGTACAGTGACACCGGTCTGACCAATCTGCCGATCGCTATCAATAAATCCGGCATCTATTGCCGCACGGCTTGCACCAACTTCAGCGTGAAGTTCTTTGGCTAGTTCGAATATCATCTTGAAGTTTTCTTTGGATCCCATGCCGTAACCACCGGAAACGATGATGGGGGAGCCCTTCAGATTATTTTTTGACTTCTCGATATGACGTTCGATCACTTTGACTATATAGTCGGTGTCGGCAACATATTTGCTGACATTATGGCGAATAACTTCACCTTTATAATCTTCTGAAAGAATCGCCTTTTTCATAACGCCGTCGCGAACGGTAGCCATTTGCGGCCGATGTTCGGGATTGACAATTGTGGCTACGATATTGCCACCGAATGCCGGACGTATTTGATAAAGTAGGTTCTTGTAGGTTTCTTTTGTCTTGGCATCTGTATAATCACCGATTTCAAGTGATGTACAGTCGGCTGTTAGTCCGCTCGTTAGTGAAGAAGAAACGCGTGGACCGAGGTCGCGGCCGATAACGGTGGCACCCATCAGACAAACTTGAGGTTTTTCTTCTTTAAAAAGATTGACCAAAATTGAGGTGTGAGGCATAGAGGTATAAGGATATAGTCCCTTGTTGTCAAAGATATGCAATTTATCTACCCCATAAGGCAGGATTTGTTTTTCTATTCCTTCGAGATGGTATCCCGCAACTATTGCTTCGAGACTGCAGTTCAATTGGTTTGCCAATGAACGACCTTTGGTCAACAGTTCGAGACTGACATCAACAATGACGCCTTCTTCTATTTCACAATATACAAATAAATTATTCATGATTATCCAATGGTATGGTTGTCTAACAATTCAACAATAAGTCCTTCCACATCTTTGTCATTGCCGGTAAAGCTTTTGCTTTCTTTGGTCTTGAATATGATGTTTTGTACGGCTTTTACTTTTGTAGGTGAGCCCGATAGGCCGCATTGAGGGAGGTCACCGCAGACGTCGGCTACCGACCATTCAACGAGGTTGAGGTAGGCACGCTTTTCGTATAAATCGGTGTGGGCTAATTCGCTATTTTCTTTTTCAGTAGGTGTTTTGGCGTATTTATATTTCTGTATAAATTTGGCGTTGCGGGGACGGCAGGGAGCTGCCGAACCATTGACTGTGATAACGACGGGCATGGGGGTTTCTACCGTTTCCACCCCACCGTCTATATGACGTTTGATAGTTATATGACGATCACAAATCTTTAAAATTTCTTCGGCATAAGTGACTTGTGGAATGCCTAACTTTTGAGCTACTTGTGCTCCTACTTGTGCGGTATCTCCATCAATTGCTTGACGCCCGCCGATGATAATATCGAAGTTCTTT
>JALNVG010000244.1 GCA_023227685.1 Bacteroidaceae bacterium | reverse complement strand
GAGGAACTCTTTCAGATATGAATGTCTGTCACTGTCAGGAAAGAACATCCTGGCCATTTTACGAGTTGTCATCGTACCGCCCATGTAGGGCTCTGTCTTTTTTTTTTCATAATAGAAAAATTTAAAAAATTATTATTTAATATACCGACTGTCTTTATTTTTGTCGGCGCGGCAAAGGTACGACTTATGTTGAAAGAATGCAAAATAGGAGATTCTGTTTGCTTCGGCAATGATTTCTGTTTATGTATGCCACGCAAACGATAAACAGAAAGCCGATTAAATCTATATCAATGAATTAAATGACCAGAAAAAAACTTTAGGGTCTTTGCATGGTTCTTGGCGGATTGGATAGGGGATCAAAAAGTACGGTCATGACTGTTATAAATATGGTCTGGAATATGATTCTTAAAATCTTTTTGTGAATCAACTGTTTTTTGTAAAATAAATGAAGTGAGATTTACACAAATAAACCGGTTTCTTGTTTTACCCAATGCCTTGAACAAATATACTCAGTAGGTTGCAAAAGGCCAAATGATTAGTTGATTATTTGTATTTTTTGTGTAGTATAAAGTTCATCTCAATCCATATATTGTTCATTATGACTGCCCGAAATTTGGGGTATATTATATTACTGGCACAGAGACTTGAGTTCTGTAATCTTTTGATAAAGGTCATTTTCTATATTCTCCATTTCATTATTAAAAACCTTTTGTGAATTAGCTATTTGAGGTATAGGGAAATAACTTATATATATTTGAGCCTTATTTTTATCTCCATATCCTAATAGTGTATTATTTTTAGTACCATTTTCATCTTCATTTCCTAATAGTATATGATTTTCAGTACCTTCATTGTTCTCTTTTGGCAGAATAAAGCATCCGTATCTTCCTTTTAGGCGGTAAAGATATGTCACTATCTGATTTATGTCATTGCGAGTATCTATTTGTCCTTTATATTTGGCATCAATTATAATTCCATTTTCTTCTTTGTCATAAAAATCCGGATATCGAGGATATTTTTTCCCACTTAAGCAAATAGCATCTATTGCTTTTAAGTTTTGTGGATGCTTAAAATTGTTGTGGCCCAACAACAAGGTGGCTAAATATTCCTCCCACAACCATGCTCCATCGAAAAGGATGCCGTAAACTTTATTTTGTTCTGTTCCATATTTCAGCCCGTCGTGACGAAGTATCTGTAAACAAAGTTTCTGTAAAGCCGTATAACGGGTAAAATATGGATGATGTGTCGGGCGGATATTCTTTTTGATGATATATTGCCGTGACTGCACATTATAACTCGGCGTAGCATATATAATTCTGGATACGGATTCCTGAGTGTCTGCATCGTTTTGAAGGATCATGCGTCCAATGTTATGATGACGAATGTATTCGATTGTGTGACGAATTAATTGCGTAACGGAATTATCATAGCTGAATTCCCTGGTTCTGTATGCGATACGACCATTGGGAGGGACATTATATCTGATGTGTTTATTGATATTTATTGTGCCTTTTACATTAGCATCATTATATTCTTGATATTTATATTCTTTGTAGAGACCTTGTACTAATGCTTCATTTAAGAATTTAGGAAACAAGTAGAGTAAGAAATCAAATACAGGTTCTTTAGAGGTAGAATGTTTAAGACTAAACAGATTAAGAGACAATTGTATGTCTCCGATGCCAATGAATCCCATTAGATTACCGGTATGCAGCGTCATAGATGTGCATTTTCCCTTTTCCCATTTATCTTCCAGAGTGAATATAAATTGCTTGCCTGCTTCATCTTCACATTCCTGAAAGGATTGTGGAAAGATAAGCAGGTTATTTCCTTTTTCATCTTTCAATTCCGAAATCGGGCGATTGGCTATGTTACGTAGATTAGTATATTTATCAGGTTCCTCTATCGAAGATTTCAGAGTGTTATCCTTTAGTTTGAGCATTTTCATCATAAGCTTTTTTTAGTTTATCCAATTCTTCATTAGCATTCGGCATACCTCTTAAATATTCAAAAAGTAATCCTTTGAGGTGATTGTTCCATAGTTTGTTGTATGCTTCGTCTTTATTTGATTTATCATCGTTCAAATAAAGAGCCAGTTTGGCAAAGTAGGCTCCTCCTATATGGTATGAAGAGTTCAGACCGTCAATACCTTTTTTCTCCTCCTCATTCCATATCGTAGAGTTAAGGGCTTGCATCTTTTTAATGATTTCATCCTTTAATGTGTCGAATTTATCCAACATATCAGTATTCTCTTTCGCTTTTATTTCTTTCCATGCAAAACGACGGCGCATGGCAAAGTCCATACTCTCTACACTTCGATCAATATCGTTCATCGTTCCGATGATATATACGTTTTCAGGAACATAAAAGCCTTTACAGAAAGAATCCTTATCTGTTATTAAATTTTGATATTGAGTTTGAATTAATCCTTCTTTACCTCGATATTCGGGATCAATAGAGAAGAACAGTTCGCCGAAAATTTTAGAAATTTCTCCGCGATTGATTTCGTCGATAATAAAAATAAAAGGTGGCTTATTTGCTTTTTCGGGTATCTCTTGAGATTTCAAAGCATTTTTGCAAAACGACTTAAATATTCCGTCGCTTCGCTCAAAACCTATAGTTCCATTTTTTTCTTTCGGAGTAGTCCCTCTACAAAATCGGTGTAATCAAAGGAAGGATGAAATTGCACAAAAGCATGACGTTCATTAAATAAATCATCTTCTTCTTTTGATAAGTTTTCAAACGAAGGTTTTCCTAATATCATTTGAGAAGCAATGCTTTTTGCTAAATATGTTTTACCTGTTCCTGGGGCACCTGTTAAAATAAGATTGTAATTTTTATTCAATAAGTAGACGTATCTATTGATCCTTTCCGTCATTCTTTCTGCTACAAGATTTTTCATATATGTTTTTTTTGATTCTATTATTTTTTTAGGTAATTGTTCTTTTAGTTCATTCAACTTTTTATTACATGATTGTAGTTGGATTTCATAATGATTTTCTTCTTTGTACTTTTCCCAATGAGATCGTATATACTTGTTTATTTCAGGTAGGTTACAATTCTCGATACCTTTAACGCCTCGTCCTCCCTGTCCTTTGAGAGAAGGGTCTTTGCAGAAATCTGTCCATTCTACCCAATTGACAGGGAATAAACAATTGTTATAATTATTTGATTCATCATCATAATAGTAAATAAAATCATCCGGCATTTCTGTAATACCCTTTAATGTGTTTCCTTCAAAAGCGAGAATTATATCTCCAGCCTTTATGCCCTTGAATATATTTCTGAAAGCATTATACCCACCTCGTTGTCCATAGGTAATTCTTTGAAGATAAGGTTCTATATTATTTTCTTTCAACAAGAATGATAAATCTTTGTATTCATTCCATCCTTGTGATACAACATGGTTTTCTTTCAACTCTTGAAAATATGCATAGGTTTTTTCTATACCCATTTTTTTATATAACTTTTATTCTCAGAAATATTTTTCTATGATGAATTTGTTTAGTGCAAATTTATTACTAAAAATGCGATATTCAAAATATTAAAGGTATATTTTGATTTGACTGAAAGAAGAATATCACTTAACCTAGAGAATAAAGTCGTATGATTTGATAATTCCTCTGGACATTTTTTTTGCTCAGGTTATTTACATAATGTT
>JALNVG010000243.1 GCA_023227685.1 Bacteroidaceae bacterium | reverse complement strand
ATCTTAAAATTTTTGACAGGCGTTGCGTTATCTGTCAGCTGTAATGTGTATGGGCCTGCGCCGATATTTTCCAAAACCTGGGTGCCATCAGCCAATACTTCACTACTTAATTTTAATCCTTCACTTGCATTTGCATCCGCTAATGTAAATGGAATCTTATTACCAAATAATGTGTAGTAAGGCCGCCCTATAATAACCCTTACAATTTGGCCGGCAGTAAGTGTAATAACTCCGTTTACAACCGTTGGCTGTGCTGCATCTGCTGTCCAGACATTATCGACATATCGTCCTGCTTCGAAATCAAACCCTCCGATATCATCGCCTGTAATTTCAAAGGTTGCGCCTTCGGTAGCAGTTAAAAGGTACTCATTATTATTTGAACTAGTAACCATTCCAAGGCCTGCATTATCAGCTGTATATTTAACGTTCAATTTATCAATAGTCTTGGTCTCGGTAAAACTGTCAACCTTATTATACACATATTGGTTACCGCTTAATGTTCTTTTATTAAGAGCTCCGTCAACCATAACATAGTCCATTTCACCGTTGAATTGCAACACCGCACGGTCTGCCACAGCCTGCGCCAAGCTATCACCCATACCGTTTACAATTTTATTGAAATCACGTAACGATTGCGTACTTTCTCTTTCATCCCAGCCACGGTAAACACGCTTATTCCAATATGAATCTGATAACCATTGCTTATACTCTTCAGAAGATGTATCGCTCGGAGCAACACCCTGGGCATTTACATACACGCCCTCACCGCCGTTTTGAATACGGTCATCACGATAGCAGTAAGGCATAAACCCTGCACCCAAAGAAAACATTTTTCCTGCCATATTTGCATAATTGTATGTCGCACTGCACTCTGCCAAATGATTGACATTGCCATCTGCAGGGGTGAACAAACTGTCCATATTTTCGAAATCAGAGCTTGAATTTGGATCCCATCTTTGGGTATAAATATCCTCGCCAACGATATCAATCCCGGAAATACCCTTCAATTCTCCGGTGGTACCGATTAAATCCGTTATATCGTCCTTGATTTCCTCCATTTGTCTGCCAGCACCGCTGAAATTGACGCGTGTGACGCAGTTGTAACCGCTGTTATGTACAACATTTCCCAAATCACTTAAATGCTTGAATAAAGCGGCACGCTGACCGCCGACCCAACAATATTTATCGTGTTCATCCGGATTATTCCACCAATAAGGTGAAGTTGCATTGCCCCCCTCAGCCGCTGCTTCAAAAACTCCGGCACTTTGGTCAACTTCGTTGTTTATCTGGATCATAACACAGCGTTTATTCGTATCATTTTCAGCAAGCCAATCCATAAACTTACCAAGGGCTAAACGCTCACGCTCTTTCGTAGCTTCACAGGAAAAATCCCAATATACGCCAACTTCATTGGAATTTCCGTTATCGTTATCAATAGTGCTGTTCCCCGTGAGCTTTCTTGTATATGTTGCAGTATCCGTCAACATATAATTTGGAGCGGCGACTCCAGAGCCGCATGAGTCTGTGCCGCCCCAGATCCATTGAACTTTTAAATCGTATTTTTCAAGAAAATTATAGTAGTATTCAAGCAATGAAAAATTGTAATTTCCCTCATCAGACTCAATTGAGTTCCAGGAAACAGGAATTATAACGCTTGTATATCCGTCTTCCTTGGCTCTCCTAAAGTATTCATCAATGAATTCATCCTTCAAACTATTAACTATTTCATAATACCTTGCCTCTACTTCTGCACCGTACTTTGAAGGATTTTCAACAATATCAGCTTCAAATCCGTTAGCGACTGCTTCGTCCTTACTGAGCCGTCCTTTATCCTGGATTGCCCAGTCAACGCGCATTTGTATAGCATACATTAGGTACGGCTTCCCCAGATATTCAACATATTTACCGTTATTGCCGTTAACCACTTTTGAAACCACAGACGAAGATAGGGGCTCAGCCGCTGATACCGATGTATTAAAAAGTCTGGTAATGGCAAAAGGCATGAAGCATGCAAAGCTCAGAAATAAAGCCAAAAGCTTTTTGCCGCTTTCTGAAATTTTCATAAAACAATTCCTTTCGTAAAGAGCCGGACAAGACACAACTTTGTGCAATTTAAATTATATATTAATTTTATGTTATAATATTTTATTAATTATGTAAATATTTTATTTTTATGATTTGTTTCTCATTTTTGCTCAATCTTAGAAGCACAAGCAAAAAAGATAAATCATCATGATACGCTCTGTTAATTAACACTTATTGTATCAAAATCATAGAAACCGTCATTTCTTTTACAATCGGTTTTAAATCCCAGCCTGATGGGTCTTTTACCGTCAAACATACCTACGCATAAGGTGTATTTTCCGGGGATTGCGGCTCTGAGATCAAGCTTTATGCGCTCCATGGTAACCGATTCAAACTTCCATTTAAGATTGGTACCAAGTTGTTCCGAAACAATTATTTCATTACCATTTTCCTCATTAACAAGCTTAAACTTAAGGGTATACGGATAGTAGGCATGGCAAAAACCTTTGTTTTCGAACCATACTTTAATTACCGTAGGAAGTCCTGAAACACATTCCGGAATAACAGCTCCGTTTACAAAATACCAATAACCCAGTTTGTTTGCGATACGGTCGGCAAAATACGGGAACTTTTCAAGCAAATCACGCGGATAGCCGTGAAATCCGCAAAAAGTGGCATGCGAACGCTGCAAAGCCTCATAGACTGTATATCCGGCTTTGAAACGGCTAGGTGCCGCAGAATAATGGTGGTAATGCTCTAACTCCAGATCAACCGGAGCAAACTCATAAAATTCATCATACATAAACGGTGTGCGCATGGTATCATAGCCGTAATATCCGCAATCCGCATATCCGGAATATAAAACAGAGTCATCTCTTAAACCTAATCCCTTGCCAACACAGTATTCCATAAGATATTTTCGCACTTTTCCGTCTGTAGTATCAAGCGCATTTATCATATCATCATTTACAAGAATATACGTATCGGGGAAATATTTTAAATGCATATCAATATGCTTTATTACCGTTTCCAAAGAAGACTTGTTTTCATCAGCAATTCCCGGATGACCCTCTCCCCATATTCCGAAGGTACCGACATCTATAAACTCAACCAAGGGATGTCCATTATACTTTCTTCCGTATTCCTGCATAAAGCGGTCAAGTTTTTCAAGATATATACTGTCACCAAAATCAGGCTGCCAGCTTCCATCTGCACAGAACCAACCGTTAGCGCCGCAATCCTTTACCCATTCAGGTGTGGCAAATTTAATACTTCCACCTTCATAGGTGCAGAGACGGAAGGAAAAAGTATAATCAAAATGTGACCAGGTTTTAAATATTTCATCAATATATGACCAATCGTAGATGCCTTCCTGCTTTTCAATATCCGCCCAGTCTATCCTTAAATATAAATGGTTAAGTCCCGGAAAATCAGTCATCCTGTCATCACCGATACCGTCACGGTATTCAACACGTTTGCAACCATTGTCTATAAAATGCCAATACCAACCCTTATGTGGATTTTTAAGCACAGTAACATCGTCCGAAAGATAACGGTAATCGCGATAATATAAGCTGCTTGAATAATCTCCGCAAAGAAGAGGCTTTTCAACATTTTTATACATATTTTATCTCCT
>JALNVG010000242.1 GCA_023227685.1 Bacteroidaceae bacterium | reverse complement strand
GGTAAACCGGCCGGATATTTCATTATGTTCTGTATCTGTGCCGTTGCCTACCTTATCGGTTGGGTTGTCATGAAATCATTGGTACCAAAATACAAACCTATTGTACTAAATTAAACCACTTTGGATTAAAAATAGTTAGTTTTTATAAAAAAAGGAGAGACTGAAGTGATTCACTCTCTCCTTTTTAATTCTTATAATTCAAAAATCAGTTTTCTATAATATGATATTCCGAAGGATAATATATCTTTATCAATAAGTATAAGTCTGTATAAAATGAATCAGTTTCTTATAAATCGGATTCAATTCTAAAATTTGTGGCACACCCGTAATAAACAGCCGTTTGCGAGCTCTGGTAAGAGCCACATTTAACTTACGATCAATAAGCACACCTTCATCTTCAATTACATTTGACAAAAAGTTCAATTGATATGAATGATTTACACTAAATGAGTAAATGATAATGTCTCGCTCACTACCTTGAAAACGTTCTACTGTATCAACAAGTATCTCATTAAGTTGAGAAATACCTAAAAGACTGATTTCCTGTTTAATTAGGGCTATTTGACTGCGATAAGGTGTAATTATACCAAGTGTCTGTGACGCATCAAAAGAGACATGAAGTTCCTGATAAATCTTTGCTGATAATTTTGCTACGATTTTAGCCTCATCATGATTACATTTTGCAGAAAATCCTTCAGGATTAGGTATGGAAGGGAAAAAGGCCAAACGAACAAGTCCCTCAGAACTTTCTTTCTGATGTGGAAGATTAGCTGAACGCAAACACCCCCGGTAAAAAAAATCATTGGTAAAAGAAGCAATTACAGGATGCATGCGCCCTTGACAACTGAGCATATCAAAACTACGGGATAAACAATATTCATCAGACATATTACTCATATTATCAGCTTCACCCAACTTAATTAATTTTTCAGAAGGCCTTATCCTGTTATTTTTATCCTTCATTTCCTTGCGTGCCGTGCGATATAGCCGTTCAAATAGCGAATCTTTCAGATTACAAAGGCCAATATCACGAAGCAATTCATCTTTGACTGCTGACTGTTCGGACTTTTGCAATACAACAGCTGGAAGTTGTTTATAATCACCTATCATAATAAACTTTCCTATCGCATTATCCCCATCCGCATTTCTCGCAGTAAACAGATATAATAACTGCGGTTCCAAAATTTGTGTAGATTCATCGATAATCGCCATATCAAAGTGTTTCAACTCAAATAATTCGGGCTTGGCAGAGATTGAGGCTATCGTACCTGTAAATAAATGACAGTTTTGAATACACGCTACGACCTCATCACGCTTGGTAAAACCAGATACTTGATTGGATAACAAATGGTTTCGGTATCGTTTATCACAAGACAATTCGCTACCGATACGTATAAAATCTATTTCGGGTGATATGGATGACAGCGATTTACAGATTTCATCTACTGCTCGATTGGTGTATGCAAGCAAAAGAATCTGAGCATTATCCTCACAATAAAAGGTGTTGACCATTTTCTTCAATGCACAAGAAGTCTTGCCGGTTCCAGGAGGACCGACCAACAAAAAATAGTCTTTTGCAGCACGGGCCTTCATGGTCACACGTACAAAATCATTATGTTGATGTGCTATAGTTTCATCCATCGATTCATCGAATTCTGGTGGCTGTACACCAAGCAAAAGGTCACGCCGTTGCTGTGTGGCAGAGGCAAAAGCATAAAGTCCCTTATACATACCCCTCAACATGGAATCCATGTAATCATGCTCAATGCCATAATGACTTTCGAGAGGAAGAACAGCGAGATTACTTTGAGGAGAGCGCAAACGAATACGTATTTCATTGCTGGACATGGATTCAATCGTACCCTTAAATATCATTTTGTTTGTTACATTATCTATATCCGTGTTCCGCTCATAAAGTACAATAAAATCACCGATGCGAAAATTAGACGGAGCATTGATTATTTCACCCAAAACAGACTCATCGAAACTATCCATTATTTTACCATCACTCGTACGAGCAACAATCAAATAAGGATTGTTTGCTTCATCAGCCTTGTTCACTTTCAAAGTCAAGCCTGTTATTATTTCTCCAGATTCATATTTATCGGCCAATGTAGACAACCACAACGAAGATGCCCCTTTACAATTATCATAATCTACATCACCAGACTTTGAAAGATAAAGTTCTTTTGTAATAAAATTAAAAAGCGCATAAAAATATGATTTTTCTAAAGCTGATAATCGTTCTATCTTCTCCGTAAAACAATCTATAGAAGGCCGCAAATATTGTTTCCAAAAAAAGCTGCCCATTTTTTTTTCATTAAGTGTATTAGCATTGATTTCCCGTAATTTAGATGCAGTATAAACAGAATTATTATAAAGTTGAATGTGAAATTCATCAGCTACAATGCGGTTTCGAAGATCAATACTACGTCGTACCATAGCCCACGATGGACGTGCAGGATAAAGTAAAGGATAACGTGTATAAAGAAGAAATGATTTAACTTTACGGTAATCCATCCCCATTGAAAAATACAACATTGCCAGATAAAGCAACATTTGTACACGGTTATTTTCCTTTGGCTCAATCTTTCCGTGAATAGAATATTCATCAGCTCTACCGGATTTCATTTCGATGAATGAAGTCATATCTCGCTGCATATAATCCAAACGTCCTTGCAAACCAAGTGCCTCACAAATATATGAAGGCTCAAGCACTGCATCGGTTTTGTCCAAAGAATAATTATGATCTTCGAAATTTGTATTAACTACCTGACTGATATGGTCAAAATGCATTCGACAATCTTTAAAGAATTGACGCTCTTTAACCTCATTCTGCAAATCACGACATGCTGCTAATTCTATGGAGTATTTACGAAAAGCCTTCTGCATACAATTTAAATAAGCAACCTCTCCTTTGGCATGAATCAACTCATCAAGAAAAAGGTTGGCAATATTTCCAAGCAGTAACGGACATGTATTTTCTATCGGTTGAAGTTCGGAATAAATATAATTTGCAGGATGATGCCCATAATCTTTATAGCACTCTGCAAGAGAACTGATATCAATCAAATAATCCGGTTCTAGCACAATAAATGAAGGCGTAAGTACTCCATTTTCATCCTCAGCAACATCAAGCAGATTCAACTGGGCATGACGCCATAATAACTTGCAAGTTTCAGAAAATTCAATATTAACTTGTGCTACATTATATCTTACACGCAAAAGAGACTCCACTATTTCATCTGCAGGGATGACATAAAGATATTGTTCATCAGCCCGCTGAAAACAAACACGCATCCTCTTGATACGCTTTACTGAAGGGGAAACAATAGAATAAGCAGCATCAACACGTGGAAGTAATCGATACAAATCATCAGGAATATCAACGCCATAAATACGGCGCACCAAACAAGAAAGGGTTCTGGCGTCTCTTAATAAAAAACCACGTTGGGGATTCGCCCTTTTATTAAGGATAGCATTAGAAGTGAAACGAAAAGTATGCAAACGATTTTGTTCGGAAAAGGATAAATTGTACTTTGCTGCCAAATAACTGATACGGGCAGAAAGGTCTGTCATCTGCAAACTTTCATCACACAATTGAATATGACAAAGGCGCTCAAGTAAATCACGCATTTGTTTATATGCAATACCCAATTTTG
>JALNVG010000241.1 GCA_023227685.1 Bacteroidaceae bacterium | reverse complement strand
ACATTAAAATCACGGTAGGAGATACCTGATTTCATATCAAGTCTTCTTTCATATTTTTCTATACTCCAGGTAGCCAGATCGAGTTCTTCGTCGATAAGTCGTAGATGGATTCCGCTCCAATTGGGCGCATTAGGTACTCTTGAAAAGAAACGTGGGTAACCGTTTTTCCACCATCCTACTTTTGTGGGATCAAGAAATGTGATGCCGCCGACATAAGATCCGAGGAAACTGTCGCTGCTATATTTCTCTTCGAAATTGCCTCGTTGTCCCAGTTTTCCATTGCCCAGACTGAAAATACTCTCTGACTGGCGTAAATAATCTGCATGAAATCCTTCTTCAATGATATTCCATTCATTAGTTTTGAGAAAATGCCTCATAGCTGATTAATCTTGTTGTTGACCTTTGCAAGATACTAAAAAAAAATAAAGTATTGGTAAAAGTTAGCATTTTTTATTTTATTAATAGGTGAATAGAAAGTGTGCCTTCTGCCCATTCGGTGTCTGGCACACTTTCTTCCCTCTAACGATATATCTCTAACAATATACTGTTACATCAAGATTTTTTAGTCTCTGATTCTTCTCCTTCATGGTGGGCTATGGTTTCTTTGATGAAAAAGACACAGACAGCACCCATAAATAATAAAATACCGGCCATGGCAAGCATATTAATCTGTTTGCCGCCTACCAGATAAAGTAACCCGCCACCAATTATAGCGGCTGCAATTTGAGGTATGCAAATGGTTCCGTTGAATAATCCCAGATAGGCTCCCATGTTTTTGCCGGATATCGAATTGGTTAGTATGGTGAAAGGTATGGCCAACATGGCGGCCCATGCACAACCGATGAGCATATATGAGATAAACAACATAAATTTATCGGTAAAGAACAAGGTGGAGATAAAGCCGATACCTCCCAGTACAAGACTGAGCGAATAGGCTATCTTCTTGGTTTTGAAGAACGGAAGTATGATGGCCCAGATAACAGAGCCGGCGGCCTGCACTGCAAAGAGAATGCCAACCCAATTGCCTGCTTCCTGATAACCTTTGGCTGTAACATTGGTGGTGTGCCAAACGGTTTCGGCAATGCCGCCGTTGGTATAAGTCCACATGTACATAAAGGCCGACCAGCAGAAAAATTGCACAAGTCCGACAGTCCAAAAAACTTTGGGTGCATGGGCTAGCAGATAAAAGATATTGCTCTTTTCTTTCTTTTCAGTCTCCGTGATGCCATGAAATTCGTTAAATTCTTTAGGAGGCATCTCTTTGACTTTCATTGTGGTATAGATGACGCAAAGAATCAAGATGATAGCACCTGCATAGAAAGAATAAATGACGGAGTCGGGAATGATTCCCTTAGATGCTATGTTTTTAATACCGATCCAAGTAAGTAAGAAAGGGAAAATAAAACCGATCACACTACCGGCATTGCAGAGAAAGCTTTGAATGGAGTAAGCAAGTTCCTTTTGTTTCTCGTTCACCATATCGCCAACAAGCATTTTGAAAGGTTGCATTGCCATATTTATGGATACATCCATAAACATGAGTGCTAATAATCCGAAAATCATTGCTGTACCAACTGACATGCCGAGGCTTCCGGCGTTAGGCAACAGGCACATCACGATGATGGCCATCAGAGAGCCGAGAAATAAATAGGGGATACGCCGTCCGAAGCGTGTCCATGTTCTGTCGCTTGCTGAGCCGATGATGGGTTGAATGACGATGCCTGCCAGTGGCGGTAAAATCCAAAAGTAACTCAAGTTGTGTGGGTCAGCACCGAGTGTGGCGAATATTCGGCTGATATTTGCACTTTGCAGTGCGTAGGCTATCTGTACACCAAAGAAACCAAAACTGATGTTCCATAGTTTCCAGAAATTTAAATCAGGCTTTTCTTTCATGGTTTGAACGATTGTTATTTTTATTTAGTTGTTCCGCGTACGACCAAATTCGTACGTACGATTCGTTTTAATTTTAAGGTTTCTTCTTCATTGCTATTCAGTTCTTCTATCAGAAGTTCGATGGCGTTTTTCCCTACGTCACCTCCGTGCTGCTCAATAGTGGTTAGTTTGGGGTCGGTGGTTTGTGCGATTGCTCCGTCGGTAAATCCACAGATGGAAACTTCATCCGGAATTTTTAAGCCTACTGTTTTGCAAGCGGAAAGGATGCCGGCCGCTGTTTCATCATTGATAGCATAAAAGCCGTCGGGACGGTTGTCACTTTCCAAAATGTTTGGGGTTATAGCTATGGCTTCTTCACGTGTATCGCAAAGTTTGATCATACTGTCATCTACGTGAATATCGTATTTCTTCATTGCATCTATATAACCGTTCTTACGGTTTTTACTGATTTCCAAGTGAGGAGGCGAACTGTAAAAGAAGATTCTTTTACATCCGGTTTGTATCATATATTCTACCGCAGCAAAGGAACCTGCGTAGTCGTCGACAACTACGCGTCCTGTATTGAGACCGACGCAAATACGGTCATAAAATATAATAGGTATATTGTTGTCGATTAGTTTTTGGTAATGATCATATTTAACGGTGTCTTTGGCCAGTGATGTAATAACTCCGCAAACCCGTGTGGCGAGAAATGATTGAGTGATTTTAACTTCATTTTCATATTTTTCATCACTTTGAGCTACAATGATATTATATCCTTTCTGAGTAGCAATTTCTTCGATGCCACTCAATACGCAAGAAAAAAAATGATGAACGATTTGTGGAACAATAACTCCAATTGTGTTTGAATGGTTCATTCGCAAATTAAGAGCTAAAGTGTTGGGCTGATAGTTGTGCTTTTGGGCGTAGCTCTGTATCTTAGTTCTCATTCCTTTGCTAATGCCCGGATTGTCTTTTAATCCCCTTGAAACAGTGGACGGAGATACGTTAAGTTCTCGGGCTATGTCTTTAATAGTAATTTGTGGTTTATTCATGTCGTAATTTGATATTAAATTTTATTGCTTTACCCAAAAGCTAATAATTATCTCTAGTATACAAAAATACTTGAACAAAATTGAATGATACGTAAGTACTTTTGTTTTTTGTGTCGAAAATCATGCAAACGTTTGTGCAAGCTTTTCTTTTTGTTGCATTATTTGTCTGATGTAACTTCAAAATCCAACAAACGATTGCATAACAAATATACGCTTTTTTTTATTTTTCTTATACAATCAAAGACCCTTTTCCATTACTTTCGTCTCAGAAAAACGTAGAATGTTCATTAATGTACATTCTTTCAACTGAGAAAATTATATATGTATGTTAGTTGTTAACTTTAATTATTGATTGCATGAAACAGGTTAATCTTAAAATTTATCGGACAATTCTTCCTTTATTATTAGGATTGTTCATGTCGTTGGGTGTGTGTGCCCAGCAAATCACTGTCAAAGGACATGTGAAGGATACCGCAGGAGAAGTAGTCATCGGCGCAAATGTGCTGGTTAAAGGTACCACAAATGGTACGATTACGGATATTGATGGTAATTTCGTTTTAAAAGCTGCAAAAGGCGCGGTTCTTTCTATTTCGTTTATTGGGTATAAATCTGTAGAAGTTACTGCTGCCGCATCAGTATCAGTAGTTTTGAAAGATGATTCACACGTCTTAAGTGACGTTGTTGTTATCGGATACGGAACGGTAAAGAAAAGTGATGCTACCGGTTCGATAGTATCTGT
>JALNVG010000240.1 GCA_023227685.1 Bacteroidaceae bacterium | reverse complement strand
GATTAAAATTTATGCATTATCAGGAAATAACGAATAAAGAAGCGGCAAATAGCGGTGAGATTAATTTGTATCTTGAGGGTATTTTTTGGAAAGCTTATCAGCAAGTCAGCTTATCTTTTTATAGAAAATGTGGCTGATTTTAAATCATCCGGGAAATTTATAATAGTGATAAGTCAATCTGCTTGTTTCTATAGGTTTTTTAAAGAATTATATTTCTTTAACCCGTTGGAGGAATTAAAAATGTAATAAAATGATTCATAAAAAGTTGCACATATCATTGGTATTTAGTACTTTAGTAGTGATCAAACAACTAAAAATGATTACCGATATGCACAACTTGAAGACAATATTCGATAAAATATTTGATATATGCAAGCAATTTAGTTCTGATTTGGTAAATACTTATGGAAACATGCCCCGGCGTGGTGTTGTGCCTAAATTCTCTGATTTGGAAGTTATCGCCTTAAGTTTTACTTCTGAAGCATTGAGTATAGATAGTGAAAATTATCTTTTCAATAAATTGGAGGCAGAATATCAATGTGATTTTCCGAACTTGATTTGCCGTCGTCAGTATAATGATAGGCGAAAGATTCTATTTGATTTGAAAGATACAATCAGGCGTAGAATTGCTGATGCCATTGATGAAGGGGAAACCTATTACTGCATTGATTCCATGCCTATTGTAGTTTGTAAATATGTCCGTTCAAATCGATGTAAACTAGGTAAAGATAATTATGAGACAGCTCCTTCTTTCGGGTATTGTGCTTCGCAAAATATGCACTATTATGGATATAAGCTCCATGGCGTTTGTTCTCTTAACGGTGTGATACATGCCTTTGATTTAACCAAAGCCAATGTACATGATATAAAATATCTGCAAGATGTAAAGCAGGAAATGTGTGATATTACTCTTTTGGGAGATAAAGGTTATTTAAGCAAAGACCTCCAACTGGATTTGTTTGAAACGGTACATATACAGTTAGAAATCCCGTATCGTATAAATCAAAAAGACTATAAACCGACTTTCAAACCATTTGCCAAAGCCCGAAAAAGAATAGAAACCGTGTTCTCCCAATTAGATGATCAATTTATGATGGTCAGAAACTATGCCAAGCAGCAAAAAGGCTTGTTTACAAGGGTGCTAGCTAAAATTGGAGCAATGACTATCATGCAATATATTAACAAACTAAACAATAAACCCATTGGAAGAGTCAAATATGCGTTTAATTAATTCCTCCAACGGGTTTCTTTATTATTAGCTTAGCGATTATTTGTGATAAATAGTTGTTCATGATTGAAAAGCAAGTAATTTATTTGCAGTCTGAGAAATTATATTTAGATTTGTCTTGTTATTAATTCGTAAAAAATAAAAGATATGGCATTTAGTAATTTATGCAACGAAATTTTTGACAAATCGGTTTCTGATTATCACATTGCTGATAATATTGATGCAGAGATGAAGAATCTTTATACGTTGAAAACGATTGAATATTATTTGTATTTAAAAAATTGGATTGATGCTGTTCAGTGGCACCTTGAAGATATTATTCGTGATCCGCAGATTGAGGCTAAATCAGCTTTGGGGTTGAAACGGAGAATAGATAAGTCTAATCAAGATCGTACCGATTTGGTAGAATTGATAGATAGTTATTTCTTTGATAAATACAAAAACATAAAACCACTTCCAACGGCAACGATTAACACCGAAAGTCCGGCTTGGGCGATTGATCGTCTGTCGATTCTGGCGCTGAAGATTTATCATATGCGGCAAGAGGCAGAGAGAAAAGATACAACTGTGGAGCACCACGCCCAATGTCAGAGTAAGCTGAATGTGCTTTTAGAGCAGAAGAAAGATCTTTCTGTTGCCATAGATCAATTATTGGCAGATATTGAGGCCGGTAAGAAATATATGAAAGTATATAAACAAATGAAAATGTATAATGACCCGGCATTGAATCCTGTGCTTTATGCTAAAAAATAACTAATGTCACGTATCCTAATTATTCGTTTTTCGGCTATCGGCGATGTAGCGATGACTATTCCCGTAATTAGTGCGCTAGCTACACAATATTCTCAACATGAAGTTTTTTTGTTGAGCCGTTTATCTTTGCAGCCTCTTTTTAAGGGACTTCTGGAGAATGTTCGTTTTATCGGTGCCGATTTGGGCGGTGAACATAAGGGATTGTTTGGTCTTGAGAAATTGTACTCGGAATTGAAAGCAGAACATTTTGATTATGTTGCTGATTTTCACAGTGTGCTGCGTTCGCAATACTTGAGTACCAGATTCCGAATTTCCGGCGTCCGCGTTGCTGCGATAAAAAAAGGACGTTTGGGAAAGAGAAAACTTGTCCGCCGTCATCATAAAGTGCTTAAAAGTCAAAAGGATTCGTTTCGCAGATATGCTGATGTCTTGGATAAATTGGGCTTTCCCGTTTTGCTGAATTTTACTTCTATTTATAGTGACGGGAAAGGTGATTTCTCGCAAATAGAAACAATTGCGGGAAAGAAAGAAGAGGGTATCAAATGGGTCGGTATTGCACCTTTTGCCAAACATATAGGAAAAATTTATCCGTTGGATTTGCAAGAGCAGGTTGTTGCTCATTTTGCATCTAATCCAAAGATCCGGATATTTCTCTTTGGCGGAGGTAAAAAAGAACAGGAAGTATTAGAAAGCTGGTCAAAAAAATATCCCACGGTTACATTTACCGCTGATAAATTAGACTTGCGTAAAGAATTGAATTTGATGAGTCAATTGGATGTGATGCTTTCTATGGACTCGGCCAATATGCATTTGGCATCTCTTGTCAATGTACCTGTTGTTTCCATTTGGGGGGCTACTCATCCTTATGCCGGTTTTATGGGTTGGAAACAGTTGCCCGTCAATACCGTACAGCTGGAACTTCCTTGCCGTCCTTGCTCCGTATACGGTAAGAAAAAATGCTATCGAGGAGATTATGCTTGTATGAGGGGAATCAAGCCGGAGCAAGTGATTGCAAAGATTGAGGGTATCATTTTCTAGCTAAATATTGTAATTAAGAAAAGAAAAATAAGAAAAAAAGGTTCGGCCTTGAAAATAAAGAATGAAATATTTGGAGAATTCGAATCAGACCGTTAACTTTGCAGCGCTTTTTAACAGAAAGTAGTATGTTTGGACTATGGTGTAACGGTAGCACAACAGTTTTTGGTTCTGTCAGCCCAAGTTCGAATCTTGGTAGTCCAACTTGATTTAAAGAAAAGGATATGTCCATTATAAGACATATCCTTTTTCTCTTATTATGTTTATGTATTACAGTCCGAAAGCTGCTTTAATCTTATCTACATAATCAAGTTTTTCCCATGTGAAAAGTTCTACTGTAATATCTTTATCTCCATTATACCGTGAATGGAAGTGCTTGGTAATTACTTGTGGTGTTCTTCCCATGTGTCCATAGGCAGCAGTCTCAAAATAAATAGGATTACGTAATTTCAACCGGTCTTCAATTGCTCTTGGGCGAAGGTCAAATAACTCTCCAATTTTTTCAGCTATTTCTCCATCTGTTATCTTTAGATGACTGTGCTCATATGTATTCACGTAAATATTGATGGGGCGGGCTACGCCGATGGCATAGGATAGTTGTACTAATACTTTATCGGCTACACCTGCGGCTACTAAATTCTTTGCGATATGACGTGCGGCGTAAGCTGCGCTTCGATCTACTTTG
>JALNVG010000239.1 GCA_023227685.1 Bacteroidaceae bacterium | reverse complement strand
GAAAGAGCTGATATCCCTGAAAATATTAAAGAGCATTTGATTGTTGAATTGTATTCTAAATAATAATTAATTCATGGCGATATTAGCATTTCAAAAACCTGATAAAGTATTGATGTTGGAGGCTGACTCAAAATTCGGGAAATTCGAATTCCGTCCGCTTGAGCCAGGTTTTGGTATTACGATAGGTAATGCTTTGCGCCGCATCCTTCTTTCTTCTCTTGAAGGTTTCGCAATCAATACTATTCGTATAGAAGGTGTTGAACACGAATTTTCATCGGTTCCAGGAGTAAAGGAAGATGTTACCAACATCATTTTGAATCTGAAACAGGTAAGATTCAAACAAATTGTAGAGGAGTTCGAAAACGAAAAAGTTAGTATTACTGTTGAAAATTCAACTGAATTTAAAGCAGGTGATATAGGTAAGTATTTGACCGGATTTGAAGTGTTAAATCCTGAATTGGTTATTTGCCATTTAGATTCTAAAGCAACAATGCAAATCGATATCACAATTAACAAGGGCAGAGGGTATGTTCCGGCAGATGAAAATCGCGAATATTGTACCGATGTTAATGTTATTCCTATCGATTCCATTTACACACCGATTCGTAATGTCAAGTATTATACTGAGGATTATCGTGTAGAACAAAAAACAGATTATGAGAAGTTAATTCTTGAAATTACAACAGATGGTTCCATACACCCAAAGGAAGCTTTGAAAGAAGCTGCAAAAATTTTGATTTATCATTTTATGTTGTTTTCTGATGAGAAAATTACTCTTGAGAATGCAGATGTTGATGGAAATGAAGAATTCGATGAAGAAGTTCTTCATATGCGTCAATTGTTGAAGACTAAACTCGTTGATATGAATCTTTCAGTACGCGCTCTCAATTGTTTGAAGGCTGCTGATGTTGAAACTCTAGGCGATTTAGTGCAATATAATAAAACTGATTTGTTGAAATTTAGAAACTTTGGTAAGAAATCGCTCACTGAGCTTGATGATTTGCTCGAGAGTCTGAATCTGTCGTTTGGAACAGATATTTCTAAGTATAAATTAGATAAAGAATAAAAGATGAGACATAATAAAAAATTCAATCATTTGGGTCGTACTGCTTCTCATAGAGGTGCTATGTTATCAAATATGGCAGTCTCTTTGATCAAGCACAAAAGAATCACTACGACTGTTGCAAAGGCTAAAGCTTTGAAAAAATTCGTAGAGCCTTTACTTACTAAATCAAAGGAAGATACAACAAATTCACGTCGTGTTGTATTCAGAAATTTAAAAGATAAGTTTGCTGTTACGGAACTTTTCAAAGAAGTTTCAGTGAAAATAGCAGATCGCCCGGGAGGTTATACCAGAATTATTAAAACTGGTAACCGTTTAGGAGATAATGCGGAGATGTGTTTTATTGAATTAGTTGATTATAATGAAAATATGGCTAAGAATGCAACTAAAAAGCCGGTACGTACTCGTCGTTCCAAAAAAGCTGCACAAAAAGCCGAAGATGTTCCTGTAGCAGAGGAAGTAAAAACAGAAGAAGCTCCAGTCTCTAGTTCTGAGAAAGAAGAAGACTCAAAAGCCGAATAATTCTACATTAATTATAAAATATAAGGTCATCCTCTTTGAGGGTGGCCTTTTTTATTCTAAAAATACTTCGTTTCGTCTGTTTATTAAACCATTTTATCTTTTTTCGAACGAATGTAATATACATTAATTCAAATATTGCTTATTTTTGCGATAATAAAACAAATCGTTATGAGAAAGTTATTAATTATTCTCTTTGCAGTTTTTATGCTGACAAGTTGTGGACCCAACGGGGCTGAAGGAAATCCGGGTGTGATCATGGCCGGAGTACAGGCCGGAGGTATCTTGGGTTCAATAATTGGCGATAGCGGAAGTCGTTATGGCGATTACCGCGGACAAATGTGGGGTTCACTTATTGGTACAATCGCAGGTGCTGCTATAGGTAATGCTATTTCTACTCCTAAGAAGCAAAATAATGATCTTATGGTTGAAAATTCTACTGATGCTATTCCTTATTCAACGAAAGAATCCGGCACTTATATACCACTATCAAAACAGTCCGTTCTAAAAGTACAGAATATCCGATTTATAGATGATGGACGAAATCAAGTTATAAATTCCGATGAGGAATGCAAAATTATTTTTGAGGTAGTAAATGATACAGATTATCCTGTTTTAGATGTGACTCCAATGGTTGAGGAAATTTCAGGTCAAAAGAATATCTCTATATCTCCTTCAGCTGGCGTTGAGAAGATTGAAGCGCATGATGGGATTCGTTATACTGCATTTGTTCATTCAGATGGCAAAATTAAAGATGGAGAGGCTGTTTTTCGTGTATATGCAGTTGAACAAAGTGGAAAGGTAAGCAATGTTCGCGATTTCTCAATTCCTGTACGACCTTAAATTTTTTGATTGGAATATATAAGAAAGCTACAAAACTTTTCAAAGAAAAGAATAAAGTAGCTTTCTTTTTCTTTTTATATTAATTTTAATTTATTCGCCCATGGCTTGTTTAAGATCGTCAATAATATCATCTACATTTTCAATGCCAACGGAGAGACGAATTAAATCAGGAGCAACGCCAGCTTCAATTAATTGTTCATCAGAGAGTTGTCGGTGAGTGTGACTTGCCGGATGAAGCACACATGTACGAGCGTCAGCTACATGTGTTACAATGCAGGCAAGTTTTAAATTATCCATAAATTTAATAGCTTCGTCCCTGCTACCTTTCAGTCCAAAAGCAATGACACCACATGACCCGTTTGGCAAATATTTTTGAGCAAGTTTGTAATATTTGTCGTCAGGAAGGCTACAATAGTGTACCCAAGCTACCTTTTCATTGTTTCTTAAGTATTCAGCTACTTTCAATGCATTCTTACAATGTTGCGCAATTCGTAAATGAAGAGTTTCTAATCCGAGATTAAGCAAAAACGCATTTTCAGGAGCTTGAATCGAACCTAAATCACGCATTAATTGTGAAGTGGCTTTTGTTATATAAGCCAATTTACCGAACTTTTTCGTATAAGTCAATCCATGATATGATTCATCAGGAGTCGTTAATCCGGGAAATTTATCAGCATATGCATCCCAATTGAAATTACCACTATCAACAACGGCGCCTCCTACACATGTAGCATGTCCATCCATATATTTTGTTGTAGAGTGAGTGACAATATCTGCGCCCCATTCGAATGGGCGGCAGTTAATAGGAGTTGCGAATGTATTATCGACAATTAAAGGTACACCATGAGAATGGGCTATTTCAGCGAATTTTTCTATATCAAGAACATTTCCACCGGGGTTGGAAATCGTTTCACCAAAGAGAGCTTTTGTATTTGGGCGGAATGCTTTGCTAATTTCTTCTTCACTAGCATCTGCATCAATGAATGTGACATCGATGCCCAGTTTTTTCATCGTAACTCCAAATAGGTTGAATGTTCCACCGTAAATCGTGGAAGAACAAACAAAATGATCACCTGCTTCACAAATATTAAATACAGCGTAGAAGTTGGCTGCCTGACCAGATGAAGTAAGTAATGCACCGACACCACCTTCCAATGCTGCTATTTTTTTTGCGACAGCATCATTAGTTGGATTTTGTAGGCGAGTATAAAAATAGCCATCTTCTTCCAAATCAAAAAGACGTGCCATTTGTTCACTGGTTTCATATTTAAATGTTGTACTT
>JALNVG010000238.1 GCA_023227685.1 Bacteroidaceae bacterium | reverse complement strand
TTCGAAAAGATTCCCTGAGGATCATAATACTTGATAATAGAAGCACCATGAGACACTTTGAAATGAAGCAGTTCTCCCGATTTTAAATTTATATCAATCTGGTGATTCTGTTTAAAAAACAATGTTTGACCACTCCAAACTATTTCTATCACAATAGGACTCTTAGCAGGAGCATGAATAGCTATTATTGGCTGTCCGGAAGCTGATTTCGCCAAACTCCATGTCGTTAACTTCCCATTTACACGAACCGATGAAACAGCTTCTCTTTGCGCCGGAACCTCCAACGTAAGTTGCAAACGGGGAGTAAATGACTGCTCAATCTGATAATGATCAATAGAATCACGACGAGAAAATCGGTAAGATATATCAGGAGTAGTAAGACCGGCTTTCATCCATGTAGAAGGAAAACCTGGACGAATAAAAAGACGACCATTCATCGCATCAGGTATGATACCATAAAGACCTTCGATAAGAGTTCGGGAAGCTATCCCGATCACATCACCAAAATCACGATAACACTCACCGCGAGCAGCATCATAAAAACTAAGCTGACCGAAATTACCGGGACTACTGCCCAAATACATTCCATCAAGAATAGCACTTTTCAACAATCGATAACCATCATCGGCACGGCCAGATTTAAAATAAGCAAGAGCTGTATGCATCACTTCAGCAAAAGCCACATTGTTAATACTCCAAGAATAAGGAAGCCAATTTGTTGTAGATATAGTAGCATAGTCATCATCCTTTAAACCTTCTGCACGAACGGCAATGTGCGGTATTTCCGTATCCACGTAACGCGTAGCTTCATAAGCTTGAAAAGGATTAGCAATGTCGCTATCGATAGCATGATAGATTGTCCATACAGCCGCACTTTCATGCAAACGCCTCATCCCCATAAAATCTTGATATTCAGCCCAATGGCCCTTATTCGGTATCCAAAGATGGGCATTGATAGCCGTTAAAATCTTTGCCGCTTCTTCGCGATAAGGACGAGAATTTTTACCCAGTTTATCGGCAATCTCCGCTGCCATACTGAAAGCACGATAATTATAGGCAGAAGAGTGAGTAACCGCACCACTATTATAGTAAAGAGCATCACTTGCCCAAATACAGGCATAAGCATCAAAAAGGCCATCATCATCGGGATCAAAATTCTTCTTTTCCCAAGCTAAATGACGAACAATAACAGGCCACATTTGGCAGGCATACTTTAAACCACCGGTCCAGTTGAAGTGCCACAACAATTCATCAATATAACAAAGATTCATATCATAATGATGCATTTGATTATTGCGATATGGATTTCTACAGATATATCCATTGCTGTACATTGGCGTTCCCCAACGTTCTACACCACGAGACATGTTCATCGCCGAATCTTGTGTAGGATGAGAAATGGTGCATGGCACTGTAGTCACTTGACTGGCTGCATAAGCATCAAAATGTTTTCGGGCTCTTTGATGCCAACCCAAAACATCACCCACATAAGCGGCGCGCCAACCGGAAAGAGGCATTCGCCAACCTACTGCACCGTGAAGCCAAGTTTGGCCACTCCAAATAGCATCAGCAGCCACAGCTAAATCTCCACCGATAGGATTGATATAAGAATCCGGCGTATCAAATTTAATACGTGTGGTAAGAGCAAAACGACGTTTCTCTGCCTGCCGATAGATGTTTTTACCTTCACGATGAGAAGGAACAAGTAAAACTGAATCTTTTAAAATCAAATAACTATCATCGGATGAGAGAGAGACAACAGACTTATGCAAATTGCAAGGATGTGCGGAAGCTTCAAAACTATCGGCAGGATCGGCACCCATATCACCATTACGATTAAGATGCTTCGATTTTATTTCACAAATAACAGCAATAAGCATAACGGTAGCGGGCATCCTCGAAGAAGAGAACCTCCAAACAGCACCATCCGCATCAGCACAGGCAAGAACAGAAATACGTAGTTCACCTCGTCCCCATAAAGGATCGGTTAAACGATAAGTGCGGCAACCGCAGGTATAGCGTGCTTCACAAAAGGCAACAGAATCAAGAGGATAAATTTCACTCCTATCACGAACATAAAAGCGTATATTCTTGCTATGACGTTTAATATAGGCTGCAAAAACCGGACGATCACTCGTTTCTATTCTGAAAGATGACGCACTACAATAAAGAGCACGAGTAAATCGATTCGTACCATTAATGCATACAAAATCATCACCCTCAGGATAATACTGTAAACTTCTGACAATATCCCGTTTTGACTCATTGTATGAAGTGGATTCAATAAAGTCCCCCTTATTCTGAGCAGAAAGAGGTAGATCAATAACAAAAAAGGTGACCAAAGAAACAGTCAAACTGATAATGTCTCTTAATTGCGTATGATTCACCATATAACTATTATATTCAAATATATTAATTTCATTTATATATTAAGGTAGCGGCATCAGCCCTTCCCAACGAACATTCCAAGTACCATCATGCGGAAATCCGGGATTCTTGACATTACATCCATCCCAACCTGCACACATCATAGCCACGGCAGTAAGTAATCCACCATTACCGGGAAGATAGATTCTCAGTCGTCCGTCTTGATAATTATGTCCATTGATAAGATAAGTATTCTTACACTGATTCATCAACAGTGCATCAACGGCATCCTTTGGCTCACCAATACGGGCAGCACACATGGCTGTAAGCGGATAATCCCAGCCCCAAGTCGTATTCCAATGCCAATTCCGCATTATCCAATGCAATGTATTCTTCATCATATTCATATTGACCAGCCTACTCATCGGAAACATACCTACAGCGCCTAATACTGCCGGATGATCGGACGTATAACGAGGATTGGTATAAGTATCAATTGCTAATTCAGCTGCCAAAGACAAAGAATCTTCATTATAAACCAACGGTGAAAGCTTTGCCAATAATTTATCCCATTGTAGATTACGCGGTTGGCCCAAACGTTCTCGCCACTTCTGCGCAAGCCCAAGTGTAAAATGCCAATACGAAAGTTCGAGTGGTGGATTTACGGTTGTTGCAGCAGGAAGTGTTTCTTGTGCAGGAATAATTCCTTTTAAAATATAACGATCGTTCTTCTTATCATAAGTTGCGAAAGAATACATGAACTCGGCCGTTTCTTGGACCAAACGATTATATTTTTTTATTACGTTTATTGACGGATGAGCACGATATACCAACTCTGCCAGATAAATAAGATGCGGCTGCTGCCAAATTAAGAAACTACCCACATTTGAAGGCGCTTCCATTGCACTCGGATCTGTCATTTTCATCCACCGTACACCATTATAACCTTGTCGATGAGCTATTTCGCGAGCTATTGGTTCAGCTTTTTCATACCAATTTAGCGTTCGTTGCAACAAATCGGAATGACCCCATAAAGCAAATTGTGCTTCGTGCCACCAAATCATCTCAAGATGAAACTTACCATACCAGGAATTATACGTCAATCCTGTTTCTTGCGGAGGCACATTACCGGCACACTGAATAGCTAGCAGATATTGACTTAACACAACGCGCCGCTCCAATTCCGATGCGCGTCTATCGGTACATTGCGAAAAGTCCACTACTGCACCATTTTTCCAAAATGAAAGCCAGAGCTTACGTGCAGCAACAAAAGTTTGAGTAACGGTAGCACTACTATGATTAGATATCGAATCTGGTGAAAAAGCACAAGTAAAAGAAAAGCTATCGGCAGCAGGCATCAAGAGAAAAG
>JALNVG010000237.1 GCA_023227685.1 Bacteroidaceae bacterium | reverse complement strand
TTACAAAGGTGCAATGGACATTATCAGTGAATATTGGGGCGCTATGTTGGATCTTGGGGCTACAACATTTTGGGAAGATTTTAATATGGAATGGGTTCCAAATGCAGCTCGTATCGATGAATTGGTTCCTGAAGGGAAAACAGATGTGCATAAAACCTATGGAGATTTTTGCTATAAGGGTTATCGTCATTCATTTTGTCATGGATGGGCTTCGGGACCTACGTCGTGGTTAAGTGAATATGTATTAGGTGTTAAAATATTAAAGCCCGGATGTAAAGAAGTTCTTATCGAACCTCATTTGGGTAATTTAAAGTGGGTGAAAGGTACTTATCCTACTCCCTATGGAGTAATTAAAATATTCCATAAAAAGATGACTGATGGGAAAGTTATATTTACTATTTCGGCTCCTAAAGAAGTGAAAATTATTAGAGGAAAATAATAAGCAAGCTTTATTGCATGACTGTGAATTACTTCCAAAAGTCACTAATTTTATTCACTGGAATAGTTCTGATTACTTTTAGTTTCTTTTATCTTTATCTTTTTTGTTGTTTTTTATAGTCATCATCTTCTTTTCGCTCATTTCTTCCGCAAATTTATCCTCACCAACTTCTTTGATGCGCTTGATACAACCTTCACGGTCGGATTTGAAAATCCACGCAAAGATTTTACTCATAAAACTGTTGAATTTTTTGCAATTGTGCACATTCTTTTCACAATCGGCACATGTGTGATAGTTGTTTACGAAGCAACATTTACGTATTTTGCACCAGCCTGCCTTATCATTTTTACGGCATCCCGGACATTTATCTTTTAAATATGCGTGGCAGGCACCACAATACAGTCCGCAATAGGCTATTAAATGCTTATCAATTTTTACTTCTTTTCCCATAATTGTTTATTTAATTTGATATTTTTGATGATAAAGTTGTGTCAATCCAATTCATAATTATTGCATCGTGAGCAAAGCCTTCGATATGTCCGTCGTTCGGGAATACCTTATATTGTTTCGGCGATTTGATTAAATTGTATGCGGTGAAACCACCATGCACAGGACAATCGTCGTCGAAAAGGGCGGCGGTATATAGCACCGGACATTTTATCTCCGATGCAAACGAACGCGTATCAATAAGGTCTTGAACATTCATCGCATCGCCAAAAGAACATGGATTGCCATAATATGAGAGGTTGTTTTTCAACTCAGTTTCACAAGTAGTTCTGATACGTATCTGATGACGCATGTCGCAGGGGAACGGATCAAAGTAAGCACAAGCTGCAATCTTATCGGAACATAGTGCTGCAGTAGCCAATGTCAATCCACCGCCTTGGCTACCTCCCTTAACAGCGATGCGATGAATGTCAACTTCGGGACGACTGCAAAGAAAATCGACAGCCCGAACGCAATCCATATAGATTGCACGGTAGGCGATGCTGTCGCTATTATATAACTTATACCCCCACACACCGGGAGTTTCAAAGCCCGGATTAAAGACATCGGCACTTATACCATGGCCTCTGACGCATAAGGCAAGTTCTATTCTATTAGTTTTGGCATTCAGCATATCATCGATATTCTCAAATCCCCAACCGTAGCCCGGTACTTGTAGTACCGTGATATGTTTGCCCTCAGTGCGGGGAACAAAATAATAACCGCGAATAGTCAGATTACCCAATGATTGCATCTCAACGATATATACATCACGTTGACTTTTTCGGCAAAGCGAATCTACTTTATGCATTCTAAAGTTGGGAGATATGGCAGCCAACTCGGCTTTTGCCTTATCCCAATAATCATCAAAACCGCGTATCGTCTGATTGTTGCAACTCACTTCTTCGGGCTTAACGGCCATCCATTGAACGTTGCCGGTATAACCCTCTCCGTGCATGACTGCCGTTATCTGATAGAATTCGGGTTCTTCACATATCCTGTTTAAGTCAATATGAACAAGTGTGTCTTTTGGAGATAATGAGATTAAAGTATCTATGCAAGGCTGATGAAAGTCTGTTTCAATGCGTAGTCTTAATGACGATTCTTGAGATGTAAAGTAATGTATCGTAGCAATTTTGTCTTCTTCACCCAAACAAACATGGTTGCGAGTGGGTAATGTGATTAAAAGTCGTTCGTTGCTTTTATCTTTTGCTGGTGTAACAGTCAACAAACTGTGACTTATACCACCGGTATATCCGAGTGAAGAGCAATAGATCGTAATCGTATTTTTGCCTTTCTTTAAGATGCCTTTTTTTAATGGCAGTTGTGTAAAAGTTTTCTTGTCCGACCAAAATTGATTCTTGAGATCGGATGCAATGTATTTCCCGTTTATTCTCAAACTATTTACGTCGCACTGTAATCTTATCGTTAGTACATATTTTAGGTTTGCATCTTTTACTTCAAAATTAGAGGTGAGAGTGCAATCTCCATCACCGGCAAAGTAGCCTTGACGTTCCCATGATAACAGAGTGCTCACTATAGAATGAGCCTTTGCATGACGGGTATTCACCGAAGTGTCGTTTTTGAAGTTGATGCGCCAGTAGTAAGGTAAAATGTTCTGTGCTGAAACATTTACGCCAAACAGACAGAGCCAGAAACTTACGATAAAATTTCTCGAGATTAAGTGCTTTACAAAGTATGGAATACCCTTGATAGATAAAAACATACAAACGTAGTGTGTTTCAGTCATAATAATACAGATTTTATTTTTGTAAAGATAATAAATCCGAATTATAGAACGCACTAATTTTGTTACATTTATATGGGCGAACAATCTGTTTGTTGCTTTCTTCCATGAATATCATACACTATGCAGAATTTATATTGCTCAGGTTGTATTACACTGTTAATTCCAGAAGATTCCCTTCCGGACCAACAATACCGCTTTCATAATAACCGTCACCGGTAATTCGAGGGCCGCTTAAAACTTCGTATCCTTGTTTTCGTAATCTGTCTGTCAGTTCATCAACAGCATTCTTTGAACCTAAGCTGAAAGATATGTGAATATATCCATTCTTATATATTGATTGAGAAATATTCACCATATCGGGATGATTCATCAATTCTAATTTTGCACCATTTGAAAAAGATAGAATATAGGTTTGCAATCCTGTCTTGGAATTATGATACAAATCATTTGGTTTGGCATCAAAGTAATCGATGAAAAATTGTTTCATGTTTTCAAGATCGTAAACGTACATGGCTATATGGTCTATTTTCATGTTTATCAGTTTTTGACAAAGTTACATGAAAAATAGCTTTTATAATAATAAATAAATTTTAAAATATTCTTTTTATAGATTTTATTTTTGTTGTTACTTCAAATATAAAAGAATAAAAATTAACACTTCTGTTATCAAAATACAGATGCATAATTAAAATAGATATTTTGGAGAATTTAGATTTTTAGTATGATTAATAAAAGAGAAGGATTACGATAAAATCAATTTATCGCAGTCCTTTTCATATATTATATTTTGTATGTTACAAAATGGGAACACAAATTTCCGTCTGTAATTTTTCGGGTACGGTACATTCTGGGTCATTGATATATACTTCGAATCCCGGTCGTGAATCCAATTGATAACCACTTTCGGGCAGATATTTGCCGTAAATGGTATCATAGACCGTGCCCAAATTATCATAGGGACCTTGGTAACAATAAATGGCATATCTGCCGCCTTGTATTTGTTTCACCCCGATTTCTCCTTTCGGCTTTACTTCTTTTGGTAGGGTAAGGCATACGTCCGTCCTTA
>JALNVG010000236.1 GCA_023227685.1 Bacteroidaceae bacterium | reverse complement strand
ATTAACACTTATTATTATTTCACGAGAAATACAGAATGTCCTCAAAAGTGCCCCTACCGTATTTTCGGTGATATTATACAAAACAGGAAACACAAATAGAAATTTTAGTTTTATCTTTGTATACAAAATGAATACATTAGAAAAAGAGTACCGCAATCTACTGAAATATCAACAGTTCGATAGAAGTAGTATAGATGCTGAAATTTTGCAGAAAGATATTGATCAACTTTCAAAATCACCTTTTCTGCAAAGTTGCGCCTTATCTATTTTTGATATATACAACCAAAGGCATGCATATGAGTCTGAATATCACAAGGAACTATTTAAGGAACCCGGCAAAGAATATTCGGAAGTCAAAATCCATCCCGATGATTATGAGGCCATCCTAAAGAACGGAATTGCAACATGTCGTCATTTATTCTCTCATAACACGAATGCTCAATATAACAAGTTAATAAGAGAATATCGGGCTTTAGTAAAAGGCAAATACCAACGAATAATTGAGCAAATGCAAATATTGGAGTTTGACAAAATCGGTAACATTTGGTTAAGCCTGAGTATTGTTGATATTGCTCCTAATCAAGCTCCTCCATACATTGTCAATTCTAAAATAGTAAACTTCAAGACCGGTGAAGTATTTTCGCCCGTTGACAAATATTTTAATCAGGAAAAAATTCTATCAGTGAGGGAAACAGAGATAATAAAACTAATAGCATCGGGAATGTTGAGTAAAGAAATATCAGAGCAACTTCATATTAGTGTGAACACAGTAAATACGCATCGGCAGAATATTCTAAAAAAATTCAATGTAGACACATCCATAGAAGCCATAAAATATGCAGAGAATTTAGGTTTAATCGAATATCAGTGAGTACCCTATACACTTTTTTAATGATAAATCAGTATTGTAACGCCATGAACATCATACTAGCTTTGCACTTTCAAATAATTAAAAATGAAGTGCAGAATGATAAAGAAATTTTTTTTCATCTTGAGTATGGTGGTTATTTCAACATCACTATTCAGTCAAAATCAGCAAACAGTTAGAGGTTTAGTTTGTGAGAAAGCAACAGAAACGCCAATTCCCTATGCAACAGTCGTGCTACAGGGCAAAAATTCAATGATTGGGACCATAACTGATTCTTTAGGTTTATTCGTAATAAGACAAGTACCTGTGGGCAGATATGATATAAAAATCAGTTTCACAGGATATGAGCCGGCTGTTCTAAAAGAAATTGTTGTTAGTTCATCTAAAGAAACAGTACTAAATGTGATGTTAAATGAACATGCCACTCAATTGAATGAAATCGTGGTAAAACCAAATATAAACAAAGCCGAACCTGTTAATCAAATGTCTATAACAGGAGGAAGAATGTTAAGTGTTGAAGAAGCACGCCGATATGCCGGAGGAATGGATGATCCCGCCCGTCTGGCTTCATCTTTTGCCGGTGTAACAAGCAGCGTAGGAAATAACGGAATCGTTGTACGGGGAAATGCCCCAACTTACTTGCAATGGCGTATGGAAGATGTGGAGATACCTAACCCTAACCACTTTGCCGATGTCACAAGTTTTGGAGGAGGAGGTTTTACCTCACTAAGTAGTCAAGTTCTCGGAAATTCTGATTTTTATACAGGATCGTTCCCGTCAGAATACGGGAATGCCATTTCCGGCGTTTTTGATATGAAACTCCGAAACGGAAATAATAAAGAACATGAACACACGGTCCAAGTCGGGACCATCGGCATTGATGTTGCTTCGGAAGGTCCTATAAAAAAGAATTATAATGGATCATACATTTTTAATTACAGATATTCCACATTGTCATTGATATCACCCTTATTACCGGATGATGCCAGCGGTACAAAATATCAAGACCTGTCTTTCAAATTCCATCTGCCATCATCCAAGTCCGGTGTTTTTACTATATGGGGAACAGGACTTATTGACAGATCGGGTACTGAGCCGGAAACAGACAAGAGTAAATGGGTGTATGAACAAGACAAACAAAACCAGGATGTAAAGCAATATATGGCTGCTTTCGGGTTAGGCCACAAAATATACTTGGATGAGTCTACCTACATTAAAAGCACATTAGCCACTACTGTAAGCGGACTTGACATGCACACAGAATTAATGAATGAAAAGAATAATCTATCTCCTAAAAATGTAATAAAAAATACAAATTGGAATTTTATCCTGGCTTCAGCTATAAACAAAAAAATCAGTAACATCCACTCCAATAAAACGGGTATACAATGGACCGGGCTTCGGTATAACTTATTTATGCAAAATGCCAATCATAGTGGTGATGCTCTCAACACAATAAACGATGAGTCAGGAAACAGTTCGTTATTATCCGCTTATTCGAGTTCTCTATTCCATTTGCCCGGGAATATAGATATGACGATGGGGGTCAACTCTCAATTTTTCACTTTAAACAGCCACTATACTATAGAACCCCGATTCGCTCTAAAATGGCAATTCTTAAGGTCGCAGTCTTTATCACTTGGATATGGAATGCATAGCAGACTGGAAAAACTAAATTACTATTTTGCGAAATCCAAGGACGGAAATCTAATAAATAAAGACCTCGATTTTACTAAATCTCATAACTTGTCTTTGGCATATGACATCCTATTGGGTTCGGATTATCACCTCAAAATTGAACCGTATATTCAATATCTCTATAGCATTCCTATCATACCGGACAGCACCTATTCTTTTGTCAACCTGCAAGGTAATGATGACTGGTTCATCTCTGATAGATTGGAAAACAAAGGAAGAGGATTAAACTATGGCATTGACTTTACCTTTGAACATTATATGAATAAAGGATTTTACTATATGTTTACGGCTTCCATTTTCAATTCCCGGTATAAGGCAACAGAAAATAAATGGTATAATACAAGATATAATCGTAATTTTGTATTCAATCTTTTGGCTGGCAAAGAATGGTATGTTGGGAAAAATAGACAAAATGTTGTTAGTTTAAATGGTAGAATTACATATCAAGGAGGCGACAGGTATTCTCCTGTGAATATTTCATTGTCAGAAAGGCAACAGGACGTTGTGTACGATGAAAGCAATCCATACTCATGTCAATTATCTCCTGTATTATTAGCTCATACAACAATCAGCTACAAAATAAATAAGAAACATTTATCGCATGAATTCTCCGCAAAACTGATGAATGTGACGGGGTATAAGGAGTTTTATGGACATCGGTATAACTACAAGACAAATAATGTAGAAGAAGAACGTGATGCCCTGTTTATGCCGAACATTAGTTATAAGATTGAATTCTAAAAAAGAGAATCTGACAATCAGCCGGCAAATTGTGGTATGAGATATACCTATTTGGTTATACTAACCTTTCTATATACCTTTGCCGAAAATTTTAAAAAATGTGTCAATGAAAAAATTGCTATTACTTATTACTTCTTTTCTTTTTCTTGCGCTCGCCTCATGTCAGGAAGATAAAGATGAGCCTGCCATATCAATGAATAATGCCCTTTTTGGCATTGAGCAGATCACCATAAACAAAACAAGCTATCCGCTTATGGAGAATAGTCTTCTTATTGATAAAGACAAAAATTCTCCTCTTGTATTAATAGGTAGTTCGTATAGTTCCAACTCTGTAGGGCTGGATTATGCCTGGATGTCTCAAACAGAAAAACTTACGTTTGCGGGAATTACGAGCCAAAAAGGACAAGTCAGTGTTTCTCAAACAAAAACTTCAACAACGGTAACTTATATATTGACCGTATCGACAACTTCTCCTAAGGCAAAAATGACTTATACTATTTCGGCTCATCTATAATCAT
>JALNVG010000235.1 GCA_023227685.1 Bacteroidaceae bacterium | reverse complement strand
GGCTCTATACTATTTTGCCATTAATAAGGCAATTTTTCAAAAAAAATCCGATTACTCAAATAATATAGCAACCGGATAAAAATTTAAATTTGCAAAAGTCCTTTTTTAAGGGATGACTATGTACTCTGGTTCAGGAATCCATAACTTCAACGGTTGCTCTTGTACATACAAAGCAACCATGCGAGCATCACTCTTATCAGTTTTATTCTGTTGCAATTTCATTTGAATAAATCGTTTTATCGATAAGGGATTAATAACCGATACAGCTACTTCCTTTTCATAAAGAAAAATCGCCAATTATTGGTAATAACTACCCGTCGATTCCATCACACAATGTGTGTCGATATTCATTAGACGATAAAATGAACGAAAGCATTTGAGATCATTACTGTAGCAATGATGACCTATTAATAAATTCCAAACATCAAAAGTGTCTTTTGAGATGTCAACTCCAATAAAATGATTACTTTTATACATAACAATTAGTTTTGTGAAAGAACGAATCTACGGTAATATAGCATACTAAAAACAGGATCTATGTCCAGGGAACTTAACGTATTTCAGTAGTAAAAGAATGGTGATAATCATTGTTGACGAGCTACAAAAGTTCAACGTATAACGCAATCTTAATTCACTCTTTCGTTCTTTTAGTTTATTTAAAGATAATAAAATGTAAACTTAGGATGTATAAAAATAATAGCCTAAATAGTAGTAAATTCAAAGGTTGTAGCCCGCTTCAGCTTTCTTGTAACTTGACAAAAAAGTACCACACAGTTGACTACTATTCTTATACTCATCCGTTGCAGCAAGCTAATAAAAAATAATATTTAAAAAAAAGAGAAAATAAATGGCACAAAGTGATTTATCAGATGCTAAGAAAGCAAGGAAAGATGAGTTTTACACACAGTACAGCGACATTCAAAGAGAAATGAACGCTTATTTGGAATACGATCCTAAAGTTTTTAAAGACAAAACTGTACTGTTACCATGTGATGACCCTGAATGGAGCAACTTTACTAAATTCTTTGCCCAGAACTTTGAAAACTTTGAATTGAAGAAACTTATTAGTACAAGTTATGCGGTTGAAAGTAAACTATATAAAGAAGGTTATCAAGTAACAATGTTTGAAGAAAGCGCACCTCATTACGATAGTAATAAAACAAGAATTAAAGGGAAAATATTTACATTAGACCATGATACAACAGGTGACGGTAAAATAGACGTAGAAGACCTTCAATGGAATTATCTGAAAGGTGATGGCGATTTTAGAAGTAAAGAAATAAAAAAACTCAGAGATGAATCTGACATCATTATTACCAACCCGCCTTTTTCTTTGTTCAGGGAGTTTTTAGCTTGGATTATGGAAGCAAATAAAAAGTTTATCATTATAGGAAATATGAATGCTATAACCTACAAAGAAGTATTCCCATTAATTAAGAATAATCAAATGTGGACAGGAATAAGATTTAATCAAAGGGTGAATGGTAAAAACATGACTTTTTATGTTCCTGACAACTATAATCTTAGTGGGACTGAAGTTGAAGTTAATAATGGTAAAAAAATGATTAGTGTGGCTGGAATAGGCTGGTACACCAATATCGACCATGGTAGACGTCATCAACCACTGAAGTTAATGACTATGGCAGATAATTTAAAATTCAATAAAAAACTTAAAAGCAAAGAATCATATGACAAATATGACAATTACGATGCTATTGAAGTTCCTTTTACAGAATGTATTCCTAGTGATTATGAAGATGTTATGGGAGTACCAATAAGTTTCTTAAATAAATATAACCCAGAACAATTTGAAATTCTTGGGGCTACCCAAAGAGGTTGTCACGATAATGTACCTGACACTAAGAAATACAATGACTATTGGGAAATGAAGCAAAACGGAGAAAGAACTGGCTCATCAGGTGGTAAAACAAATGAGAACGCAAATCTTTTAGGAAATGACGGTAAGAAAAATTACTTCATCAATAAAGAAGATAGAATAATTCAGTCAGCTTATCAAAGGCTATTCATAAAACATAGGAGATAATGAAAACGACACTAAAAACAGATATTACGATTAGAGATATATGTGAGGGTTTTGTTTATAACGAACTCGAAGGCAAGGGACTTTTTGGACTCTCAGGTAAACTAACAATCCAACCCGAATATCAACGTAACTATATCTATGCAGATGGTAAAAAAGATGTAGATGTTATTGAATCAATACTTAAAGGCTATCCCTTGGGTTTAATATATTTCGTAAAAGTAGATAAAGACAAATTTGAAGTTTTGGACGGGCAACAACGAATAACTAGCTTTGGACGCTACGTAACCAACAAATTTGCTGTAAAAGATGAAAATGGTATGGAGCAAATTTTTACAGGTATTGCCGCTAATAAACAAAAAAAAATTTTAAACACTGAACTTACAATCTATATATGTGAAGGCGAAGAAAGTGAAATTAAAGAATGGTTCAGAACCATCAATATTGCAGGCATTCCTTTGAGTGATCAAGAATTGAATAATGCAATTTTTTCTGGTCAATTCGTTACGCTTGCCAAAGAAGAATTTAGTAATAGCCAAAATACCAATGTGCAAAAGTGGAGTGCATACATTAAAGGCAACGTGAACAGACAACATTTCTTAGAACGAGCTATAGACTGGGTAAGCAAGGGTAATATTATTGACTACATGTGTCGTCATCGTTTTGATGATAATATCAAAGAACTAAAGACATACTTTAATAGTGTAATTGATTGGGTTTCTACCACATTCACAGATATTGAAAAAGAAATGTGTGGGCTTGAATGGGGAAGGCTATATGAGGAATACCATAAAAAAGGATTCGACCCGAAAAAGGTTTCAGTACAAATTCAGGAACTATATGGCGATTCATATGTAAAAAATAAAAAAGGGATTTTTGAATTCATACTAGGCGGTAAGGTTGATACTAAACTTCTTAACGTAAGAATCTTTGATGAAGTCACAAGAAAGTCTGTTTATAAAACTCAAACGAAATATGCTGAATCTATTGGTGAGTCAAATTGTCCACTTTGTGCCATAGGACATGATTCTAATAAGAGTAAAATTTGGAAAATAAATGAAATGGACGCTGACCATGTAACCGCATGGAGCAAAGAAGGTGCAACCGACATAAAGAATTGTCAAATGTTGTGTAAAACTCATAATCGTGCAAAAGGAAATAAATAAAAGCCAACTAGCAATAAGGGATATACGTAATGCGCGCTAAAGCACATATATAAACGTAGTTACATTAAATAAATTATTGATAATTGGAGAGTGAAATACATTGAAACTCCGCACTACGCATAACCAAAACCGTTATTGCTACACGAAGTCGTATTCTATAATTGTTTTACTGTCAGTTATTATGATGTATAGGCTCCAACAAAACAAAAGCGAGACGGAAGTTAAAGATGAATACAATTATAACAATGCATAATTACTGTTGCAGGATATGAAAAGACTCCTAATATTTATGAGAATGTAAATAGAACAATTGCATCACATGGCAATCCCTGCAAACAACTACTTGAAAGTTACTACTACAAAATCCTTAGTTGGGATAAAATTGCCAATTCTCTCGGATATTTCAATACAGCCAGTGTGAGGAATCAAAAATACAAATGTTTGGAAAGAATAAGGAACGTGATAAATATGAAAGTTAAATAACCTCCACTTATGAAATAATGTTGATATTTGTTACTATTTTGTTACTCGACAACTAAGAAACCACTGTAACTATGTGGGTTGTACTGGATTCGAACCAGTGACCCCTACCCTGTCAAGGTAATGCTCTAAACCAACTGAGCTAACAACCCTTTTT
>JALNVG010000234.1 GCA_023227685.1 Bacteroidaceae bacterium | reverse complement strand
TACGCTTAACATGAGCGCACCTCTACGTCCGCCTTGTGCTACTTCTCGAGTTGAGTTTGAATAGCGCTCCATAAACGGGGTCAATCCAGTAGAAGTTAGTGCGGAATTTTTGACTGGTGAACCTTCAGGACGAATATCGGAAAGGTCGTGACCTACACCTCCACGGCGTTTCATTAGTTGTACCTGTTCTTCATCCATCTTGATAATGGCTCCATAAGAATCGGATGCACCTTCTACACCGATAACAAAACAGTTGGATAATGATGATACTTGATAATTATTACCAATACCGCTCATCGGACTTCCTTGCGGGATGATATATTTGAAATGATCAAGTAGATCAAAAATCTGTTGTGCACTCATCGGATTGGGATATTTTTTCTCAATGCGAGCTATTTCATTAGCAATTCTCCAATGCATGTCTACAGGCGATTTCTCATAAATATGCCCAAATGAATCCTTTACTGCATATTTGTTTATCCAAACTTGTGCAGCCAATTCATCACCTTTGAAATATTTTAATGTTTCTTCGTATGCTTCTTCAAATGTGTAACTTTGCTTTTCCATGATTATCGTTTGAAGTATATTATTATTATTTTAGTTTTAGAAGTTGCTCTTTTAATAATACTGTTGTGTCAAATTTCATCAATCTAATCATTTAAAGAAACTGAGAACAAAGATATAAATGAGTTTTAATATATCAAAATATAGATGACTTTATTTATGAACAGGTAAGCATGAATTTTTATTAATTAATTGTAACTTATTGATAGTCAATGAAGTAGTTTTTTATTCGAGAGATAAAATTTTTTTAAGGGAAAATTTAAACTGTAAATGAAGTAACAAAGTGAGAATTATTTATTTATATTTGCAAAAAAAATGATTGAATCGATTAAAAATAGAAAAAGTATTAGGAAGTATCTTCAAAAAGATATTTCTTCGGAGTTGTTGAATAATTTATTGAAGACTTCTTTTCGAGCATCTACGATGGGGGGGATGCAATTATATAGTGTAGTTGTAACGCGGGATATGGCGATGAAGGCAAAGTTGTCTCCTGCACATTTTGACCAACCAATGATTAAAGATGCCCCCGTTGTTTTAACTTATTGCGCCGATTTCCGTCGTTTTACTCTTTGGTGCAAACAGCGTAAGGCTGTGCCGGGGTATAATAATTTCATGTCGTTTCTCAATGCTACAATGGATACATTGCTGGTGGCGCAGAACTTTTGTACATTAGCAGAGGATGCCGGCCTTGGTATTTGTTATCTTGGTACTACTACTTATAATCCACAGCAAATTATAGATATTCTTCAATTACCTAAGCTGGTGATGCCTATCACTACAGTGACTGTGGGTTATCCTGCCGAGGCACCCGAGCAAACTGACCGTTTACCTATTAGTGCCATGATTCACGAGGAGCGTTATCATGATTATGTGCCAACGGCTATTGACCGTATTTATGCTTATAAGGAATCGATGGAATCCAACAAACAATTTGTCTTAGAAAATAAGAAGGAGACTTTGGCGCAAGTGTTTACCGATATTCGTTATACCCAAAAGGATAATGAATATATGTCTGATAATTTGATGAATGTATTGAAACAGCAAGGATTTGTTTAACGAATCTTTTATATTTTAATTGCTTTTAGCTTTTTAATTCTTCCTTAATAGTATTCACTTCAGAAAGAAAGCCTTTATCAACTTCCATTTGTCCCTTAATGGTCTTGCAGGCATGTAATACGGTTGCATGGTCTCTGTTTCCGATAAATTTGCCAATTTTAGAGGTGGATAATGAAGTGTAACTTTTGGCCAAAAACATAGCGATTTGCCGGGCCTGAACGATTTCTCTTTTTCTTGATTTGGTATGAATGGCTGCATTTTCCAATCCATAATGTTTGCAAACTACATCGATGATGTTATCTACGGTTACGGGTTTGTTTTCACTGTGCACAACCTTGTTGACCACGAATTTTGTTAAGTCAAGATCAATATCTTTATTATAAACGGTTGAATGAGCCATGATGGAAATAACAATACCTTCCAAATCTCTCACGCTGTCATCTACGTTTTGGGCGATGTAATCAATTACTTCCGGAGGAAATTTCAATCCGTCATGATGTACTTTATTGATCAGGATATTTTTTCTTAGTTCTTCCGACGGTTTTTCCAATTCAGCTACCATACCCCATTTGAAACGGGTAAGTAGGCGATCTTCCATGCCTTGTAGCAAAACTGGTGGTCGGTCAGCTGTCAATATCAACTGCTTTTTACTCTGATGCAGATGATTGAAGATGTGGAAGAATGTGTTTTGAGTCTTTGTAACTCCGGCAAATTCTTGTATATCATCAATAATCAATACATCTATTGTCTGATAAAAGTTAATAAAATCATTAGTGGTATTGTGACGTACGGAATCAGTGTATTGTACTTGGAACAAATGTGCAGAAACATAGAGTACTCTTTTTTCGGGGTATAGTTCTTTGATCTTTGTTCCGATGGCGTTGGCCAGATGAGTTTTTCCCACACCAGATGGACCATGTATAAACAAAGGATTAAAGGCTGTGCCTGCGGGATGTAATGATACAGCTTCAGCTACGCTTCTTGATAACTTATTGCTATAACCTTCAATGAAGGTTTCAAAATTATAATCCGGATTTAAATGCGGATCTAAATCTTGTACAGCCGGTGCCTGATATATATTGGGTGCTTTATTTCCGTCTTTAGCTATTTTAGTGCGCTCTACCGAGGTCGATCGCTGACTGGCTTCCAGATTCACCGTTTGATTGGGAATCGAGGTCTTGTCAACCATAACATTATACATCAGCTTGGTATTCTCACCTATAACCTTATAGATGGTTTTACGCAGAAGATCTATGAATTTATCCTCAAGAAATTCATAGAAAAATTGGCTCGGTACCTGCAGGTATAGTATTTTGTCATCATATTTTAATGGTATGATGGGCGCAAACCAAGTTTTGTATGTTGATTCGGGTACGTTGTCTTTTATAATATCTAGACAACGATTCCATAATTTAACATGATCGGATTGATTCATTAGACCTGACGGTATTTATTAAATAAGCAAAACTTCTATATTGCAAAGATGAGAAACTTTTTCGAATAAAGCAAATCGAATTTTTATTCTATTTTCTTTGTTTTTAGTAACTTCTTATTTATCAAACAGTTATATGTATTACTTGAATGCTTAAATTCGTAGGTTATCATAGCTGATATAATCATTTGTTATTCAACCATTTAAGGGATGATATTCTCTTTTTCATTCTAGAGGTCAATACTTTTAAATGATTGTATTTTTGCCTACTGTATGGGCTCTGTACCCGTTTATTTTCATCCACATTAAAATATTTACTATTTAGATGAAATCTATTTAGCGGCCGGCGATTTCTCTTTTTTCCCAAAGACAGAAAAGTGAACATAACGTTTCGGGTGTGCTTTTAAATCTTCAAGTAATTTGGATGCATCCTCTGCGGAAGTATTTAAGTGATTATAAAGCCCGTCATCAGAAAGTAAAAGGCCCAGGGTATTATCTTTGCTGTTTATCTTTTCTGTAATTAATTTTACATTGCTTATAGTCTGGTCGATTTTCATCATTGTACCCTTATAGTCAATGCCTTTTAAACTATCACTAATTGTTACTAAGTTATCACCTATTATATTTAGCTTGCCTGTAATGCCGGGTATATCGTTATACATCAGCGCCTTCATCTTTGAGCTGATCTGGGCTAGGTTCTTCGTCGTTTTCTCAACAGAATGTAGTGTTGATGGGATGCTCTTGTCTGATAGAATCAGCTGAAGAGAGGAAAGTATGGAGTCTAATTTTGGAACCATCTG
>JALNVG010000233.1 GCA_023227685.1 Bacteroidaceae bacterium | reverse complement strand
CTTTTGCCCATGTTCTTTTTATTTTGTGGTAAAAGTCAAAGGAACAAAAAAAGGCTGAATCCCAAGCGAGGGAATCAGCCTAATTTTTTGTGTGCATATAAAAATTTTAGCGGACACTAATAAAATTAAAGACTGGAAAGCAGTCCCGTTACCAGAGAAAAAAATCAAAGATGAAGAATCTATTATTCACAAAAAGAAGAAACTAAAGTTTAAAATCAAATTGTTAAAATTTCTAAATAAGAATATATTCAATAAACAAGTATCTACATTTAAGCAAAAACATAAAATTCATAAAATATTGTATAACAATAACTTAAATTATAATATGATCCTTTTAAATGATATATTTTTCATATCATTCAGGAAACTTAATATCGAAAATATTTTCTAAAGTTTTCCGTTTTGTATAACTCAACAAAAAAAATAAAAGAAAATATTCTTGATTTTATAGTTATGTTCAGATTTAATTTTCTACATTTGTCATCAAGAATAAAAAAACACTTACATATAGTAATTACACAAAAAAAATACAAGTACAAAAGATGAACAGTACAGAGACCTTTATCATTAAAAGAGACGGAAAAAGTGAACTCTTCTCCATTGAAAAGATTAAAAATGCCATTGCAAAAGCATTCCTATCCGTCGGTAGTTTTGCCACAGAAGAAGTAATCACCAACATCTTGAGCCGAATCAGTATTCGTAGCACCATGAGCGTGGAAGAAATTCAGAACCAAGTTGAAATGGCCTTGATGGCGGAACATTATTACAGCGTAGCCAAATCATACATGCTGTATAGACAAAAGCACTTGGAAGACAGGGAAGTACGCGACAAAATGAAGTTCCTTATCCAATATTGCAGTGCCAAGAATGCCGCTACCGGCAGTAAATTCGACTCCAATGCCAATGTAGAAAACAAAAACATTGCCACATTAATGGGAGAACTTCCGAAGTCAAATTTCATCCGTCTCAACAGACGTCTGCTTACCGATCGCATAAAAGGAATGTACGGCAAAGAAGTAGCCGACAAATATATCGATCTGCTCAACAATCACTTCATTTATAAGAACGACGAAACCAGCCTGGCCAATTATTGTGCCAGCATCACCATGTATCCCTGGTTGTTGAATGGTACAAAAAACATCGGAGGAAATTCGGATGTACCCAAAAATCTCAAGTCATTCTGCGGTGGATTCGTCAATATGGTATTCATCGTATCCAGTATGCTGAGCGGAGCCTGCGCCACCCCGGAATTTTTGATGTATATGAACTATTTCATCGGACTGGAATACGGCAAAGACTATTTCCAACATTCCGACAAGGCAGTCGACCTTTCGCTCAAACACCGTACGATAGACAAGATGATAACCGATTGTTTTGAACAAATCGTATATTCCATCAACCAGCCAACAGGAGCCCGCAACTTCCAGGCAGTCTTTTGGAACATCTCCTATTATGACAAATACTACTTTGATAGTCTGTTCGGCAATTTCCTCTTCCCCGACGGAAGCAAACCCGATTGGGACTCACTCAACTGGTTGCAGAAACGTTTCATGAAATGGTTCAATAAAGAACGCACAAGAGCCGTGCTCACTTTCCCTGTAGAAACAATGGCCTTGCTTACCAAAGACGGTGATACGAAAGACAAAGAATACGGTGACTTTACAGCCGAAATGTATTCCGAAGGTCACTCATTCTTTACTTATATGAGCGACAGTGCCGACTCACTGAGCAGCTGCTGTCGCCTGCGCAATGAGATTCAAGACAACGGGTTCAGCTATACCTTGGGTGCTGGCGGTGTATCTACCGGTTCAAAAAGCGTACTCACGATCAATCTCAACCGCTGCATTCAATATGCCGTAAAGAAAGGACTGATTTATAACTTCTTTCTCGAAGAAGTAGTCGACCTGGTACACAAAGTACAAATGGCCTACAATGAAAACTTAAAAGAATTACAAAGCAACGGCATGTTGCCACTGTTCGACGCCGGCTATATCAATATGAGCAGACAATACCTCACCATCGGAGTGAACGGACTAGTGGAAGCCGCCGAGTTTATGGGAATAGAGATAAATGACAATCCCAAATATACAGCCTTCGTACAAGACGTACTCAGCATTGTAGAAAAATGCAATAAGAAATACAAGACCAAAGAAGCCATGTTCAATTGCGAGATGATTCCGGCCGAGAATGTAGGAGTGAAACACGCAAAATGGGACAAAGAAGACGGTTATGAAACCTTCAGAGATTGCTATAACAGCTACTTCTATATCGTAGAAGATGACTCACTCAACGTCATCGATAAGTTCCGTCTTCACGGTAAAAAATATATCGAACATCTTACCGGAGGTTCCGCCCTTCACATGAATCTGGAAGAGCATCTCAGCAAAGAGCAATATCGTCAGCTGCTCAGGGTATCGGCCAAAGAAGGCTGTAATTATTTCACTTTCAATATCCCGAATACGATTTGCAACGAATGCGGACACATCGACAAACGATATTTAAAAGAATGTCCCGCTTGCCACAGCAAGAATGTAGATTACCTCACACGCGTCATCGGATATATGAAAAGAGTAAGTAATTTCTCAGAAAGTAGGCAAAAGGAGGCTGCCAAAAGGTTCTATGCTAAAGTACATTAATTCTAACATTGTATTTCAAGAGATACCAGATGAGGTAACACTAGCCATCAATATTTCCAATTGTCCAAACCACTGTAAGGGCTGTCACAGCCCTTACCTGTGGGAGGACACAGGAAATCCGCTCACCGAAGAAGTTTTATCTTCGATGCTCAAGAAATACGAAAGTGACATCACGTGTATCTGCTTCATGGGCGGAGATTCAGACCCCTTTGAAGTACAGCAACTGGCTAAGTATCTTCAACATCAGACGATCAGCCCGATAAAAGTCGGCTGGTATTCCGGTAAACAAGAACTGCCCAAGGGACTTCCCATCAATGATTTTCAATTCATCAAGTTGGGCCCGTATATAGAGAAACTGGGAGCATTGAAATCAAAGACAACAAACCAACGGTTGTATAAAATCAATGGCGATGAAAAGATAGATATCACATCACGCTTTTGGAAGAAAGGACCATTATAAGACTACGGTCACACACATCTCACTATCACTTTTGAATTGCCGTTCGATTTCTTCACCACCTGTATCTGGGCGGAAATCCGTTCCTTCAGTTCTTCAACATGCGAAATGACTCCGACCTTTCGGCCCTGAGCCTGCAATTGTTCCAAAGCATCGAGAGTAATCCGTAGAGTATCCGCATCGAGTGACCCGAAACCCTCATCGATAAACAAGGATTCGATACGGATTTTCCCCGACGCCAATGAAGACAATCCCAAAGCCAATCCCAAAGAGACCAAAAAGGTCTCACCTCCGGAAAGGCTGTTCACCGTACGCTCGGTATCCGCCATTTCATGATCGATAATATCCAAGGTCAAACTATCATGCACCTGTCGCAATTCATAACGATTGGTCAATAGTTCCAACTGCTTATTGGCATACATCAAAAGGATGCCCATGGTATATTGTTGGGCAATATTCTTGAAGCGATCACCCGTAGCCTGACCGAAGTTTGCACTTAATTCATTCCACGCATCCGAGGTAGCCCTCTTCCGATCCAACTCCGGTTTGAATAAGGCGATTCTTTGTTCATTCTGTTTCTGCGTATACAGTTGTGAATTAAGCTTTTCGAGCTCCGGCTCCAAGTCAGTCAGCAGGTCTTGCCATTTATCGATACCCTTTTGTATTTCCTCCAAAGCAGCATAATCGGCTATATGCTTATCAAGATCACCCTTCACCTTTTCATATTGCTGACTATACACCGTGATTTGACCGGCGTATT
>JALNVG010000232.1 GCA_023227685.1 Bacteroidaceae bacterium | reverse complement strand
TTTTAAATGATTCGTTATAATTTTAGTTAAAGGTTTCGTCTGTCATTATGAATTTACTACTTTTGTGACGTATATAATCGAAATGAAATTAAAATGAAAAGAAAGAATCTGATAATAATCTCTATTGCTGTGCTTGTTTTAGCTATAATAGGTGTTACATCTACTCTTCTGTTTCACGAGAAGAAGGCGAATAGAGAATTAGTACAAGAGTTTAAATTGGATAAACAAGATTTGGAGAATGAATATACTAATTTTGCTCAGCAATATGATGAACTTAAAAAAACAGTATCGAATGATTCATTGTCTAGTTTGCTTGAACAACAGCAGATCAAAACCCAGCGTTTGCTTGAAGAATTGCATACTGTAAAAAGTAGTAATGCTCTGGAAATTCGTCGATTGAAAAAAGAACTTGCTTTACTTCGTAAGGTTATGGTAGGGTATATCAATCAGATTGATTCTCTTAACAAGGTGAACAGCCAGCAAAAAGAGCAGATTGCTGTGGTGACTAAGAAATATAATAACGCAACTCGTCAAATTTCTTCTCTTTCTGTAGAAAAGGAGAATTTACATAAACAAGTGAACCTTGCTGCGCAGCTTGATGCTTCTAATATCAGTGTGGATGCTCGTAATAAACGTGGAAAGAAAGCTAAACATGTAAAAGCAGTTGTGAAGTTTGCTATCGGTTTTACTGTGGTTAAAAATATTACTGCAGAAACCGGTAATCGTACATTATACATACGTATCACGAAACCGGATAACAGTGTCTTGACTAAAAATGCTTCGGATACGTTTGCTTATGAGAATCGTAGATTGAGCTATTCGATTAAAAAATATATTGAATATACAGGTCAAGAACAAACTGTTATGGTATATTGGGATGTAAATGAATTCCTTTATGCCGGAACCTATCGCGTAGAAATCTTTGTAGAAGATAATCTTATTGGGTCTCAAACATTCACGTTGAATAGTTAAACTTTTTATTTTTCGTTTCGGTTATCAGCCCCCCACATCATTTTTGACCGGAGAGTATCGAAAAGGGTATGGCTGGAACGTTTGACTACTTTTGTTGAATAGTTTGCCTTGCGGATGGTTAATTTAGTTCCTTCTTTGCAAGATTCGCTTCGTCCGTCAATGGCAACAAGAAAATTGTGGTTTCTGCTTTCTATATCGAGTGTTACCTCCCAATCGTCACAAATAACAATAGGACGGATATTAAGGCTATGTGGTGCTACGGGGGTTATAACAATGGTCTGAGAATTAGGCACGATGATTGGGCCGCCCACACTAAGAGAATAGGCTGTAGATCCGGTAGGTGTTGCAATGATTAATCCATCGGCTTGGTAGGTATTCAAATAGGAACCCTTGACTGTGGCGTAAATGGTAATCATGGATGAAATGTCTCGCTTTAGTACAGCTATCTCATTGAGCGCAAAAGGGTTAACTTGCAGGCGCTCATCGTTGCAAATCAGTTGAAGAACGCAGTGGTTTTCTATCCGATACTTCCCCGTATAGATTTCATCAATGGCCTTTTCTATCTCATCGGGCGAGATGTCGGCTAAGAATCCAAGTCTGCCGGTATTTATACCGAGGATTGGAATGTTTTTATCGCCTACTCGATTAGCTGTTTTTAAAAATGTTCCGTCGCCTCCCATACTGAGTACCATGTCGGCATCGAAGTCTCTATTTTCAAATAGTTCATCTGCATGAATGTCCATTTTTAGATCTCTAACCAGAAATTCATAGAAATCCTTGCAGACAGCTATCTCTGCTCCTTTTTTTCTTAAAATATTGAATAATTGTGCTGTTTGAACACATTTTTTTGGCTGAAAAGTATTTCCAATTATAGCAAATTTCATAAGAATAATGTGTTAGTTAATAATGCAAAATTGGGATTTTTTTTTGATTTACGTTCATTATCAGACTATTATTTGTATTTTTGCAAATATATTGATTAAAACTATGACAAATTTAAGTGTTAATGTAAATAAGATCGCTACATTGCGTAACGCGCGTGGCGGTAATATTCCTAATGTTTTGAAAGTGGCTCTTGATTGTGAAAGTTTTGGTGCCGACGGAATAACCGTGCATCCTCGTCCGGACGAACGTCATATCAGGAGAAGCGATGTGCTTGATTTGCGTCCGGTATTGAAAACAGAATTTAATATCGAAGGTAATCCGACTCGTGATTTTATTGATTTGGTGCTTGAGGTTAAACCTCATCAAGTGACACTTGTTCCCGATTCGCTAGTGCAGCTAACTTCTAATGTCGGCTGGGATACGAAAAAGAATTTGAAGTTTCTTACCGAAGTGCTTGATAAGTTTAATCATGCAGGTATCCGTACTTCTGTTTTTGTCGATGCCAATCCCGAAATGGTGGAATATGCTTCTAAGGCGGGTACGGATAGGGTGGAGTTATATACTGGCCCTTATGCTAAGGATTATCCTATAAATAAGGAGAAGGCGATAGCGCCATTTATAGAAGCAGCGAGAGAAGCTAGAAAGTTAGGATTGGGATTAAATGCCGGTCATGATTTGAGTTTGGCAAATCTTACTTATTTTCATGAGAATATTCCTTGGATTGATGAAGTATCTATTGGCCATTCATTGATCTGTGATGCTTTATACCTGGGATTGGAACAAACTATTCACGAATATAAAAAATGTATTGGCAGATGATAAATACGGTATTATGTTTTTTGCAGGCAACGAATGCTATTGCCGCTCAAGCTGTTAACAATGTAGTTCCTACTTCATTGTCCTCTTCAAAGATCAATCTGATAGATATGACTATGAAGGGTGGATGGTTGATGATTGTACTTGGAGTACTTTCTGTGGTTTGTTTTTATATTCTGTTTGAACGGAATTATTCAATACGTAAGGCAGGACATGAAGATCCCATGTTTATGGAGAGAATTAAAGATTATATCCATAGTGGAGAAATTCGGGCGGCTATCAATTACTGTTATACGGTAAATACACCTTCGTCAAGAATGATTGAAAAGGGTATCTCACGTTTGGGACGACCAGTTAATGATGTGCAGGCTGCTATCGAAAATATAGGTAATATAGAAGTTTCCAAATTGGAGAAAGGATTAACAGTCATGGCTACGATCTCAAGCGGGGCTCCGATGATCGGATTTCTTGGTACTGTGACCGGAATGGTGCGTGCTTTTTATCAGATGGCTAATGCCGGAAGCGGTAATGTAGATATAACGGTATTGTCCGGAGGTATTTATGAGGCAATGATTACTACAGTCGGTGGCTTAATTGTAGGTATTATAGCTATGTTTTCATATAATTATTTGGTAATGCTTGTTGACCGTATTGTCAATAAGATGGAATCGCAGACCATGGAATTTATGGATCTTCTTAACGAACCGGAAATTAAAGAAAATAATAAATAATTTTTATGTCATTAAAAAGAAGAAATAGGGTATCGCCTTCATTCAGTATGGCATCTATGACAGATGTTATCTTTTTGCTCTTGATCTTTTTTATGATAACTTCTACAGCCGTTTCGCCGAACGCTATTAAGGTCTTGCTGCCGCAAGGAAAACAGCAAACTTCGGCTAAACCGCTTACCCGAGTGATTATAGACAAGGATTTAAATTTTTATGCTGCTTTTGGTAATGAGAAAGAGCGTGCTTTATCTTTGGATGAACTAACGCCGTTTCTTCAGAAGTGTGCTGAGAAGGAACCGGATATGTATGTAGCACTTTATGCTGATGAGTCCGTTCCTTATCGTGAGATTGTGGAAGTGTTGAATATAGCGAACGAAAATCATTTTAAAATGGTACTGGCTACGCGCCTGCCTGAGGTTAAAAAATAAATGAATAAGAAGGAAAAGAGTAAATATATTGGAGTGATGGGTACTGTGATTGTCCATGTAGCCTTGATTGCTCTTTTGATCTTTGTGAGTTTTACAGTTCCTCAGCCGCAAGAGACTTCGGGTGTGGCTGTGATGATGGGTGATGTG
>JALNVG010000231.1 GCA_023227685.1 Bacteroidaceae bacterium | reverse complement strand
GATTCTCTCTTACTACGGCCTTTTTGATGTGGCGCAAAAGAGTGCAGATGAATTAGCAGATCAAGAAAAGACAGCTAAAGAACAATTGCAGAAAAGAATAGAACACGATTTGCGTCGATTGGCCGTTGCCCCCGAATGGGAAATTATTAAACGAATGATATAGTATTATGATTAAAAAAATCCTTTTATTAGGTTCAGGTGAACTGGGCAAGGAATTCGTTATTGCTGCTAAGCGTAAGGGGCAATATGTAATTGCATGCGATAGATATGCAGGTGCTCCGGCTATGCAAGTGGCTGATGAGTATGAAGTTTTTGATATGCTTGACGGGCAAGCGTTGGATGGCGTGGTCAAAAAACATCACCCGGATTTGATTGTTCCCGAGATTGAGGCCATTCGTACCGAACGTCTGTATGACTATGAAAAGAATGGTATACAAGTAGTTCCGAGTGCCCGTGCTGTTAATTACACGATGAATCGCAAGGCTATTCGCGACTTGGCTTCCAAGGAGCTTGGTCTGAAAACGGCAAAGTATTTTTATGCCAAGACTTTTGATGAGTTAAAGAAGTTTTCAAAAGAAATCGGTTTCCCCTGTGTAGTGAAACCTTTGATGTCTTCTTCGGGCAAGGGACAATCGGTTGTTAAATCGGCGGATGATTTGGAACATGCTTGGCATTATGGTTTGGAGGGTAGCCGCGGTGATATTCCCGAACTGATTATAGAAGAGTTCATTCATTTCGACAGTGAGATTACTCTGCTCACGGTAACACAAAAGAATGGGCCGACGTTATTTTGTCCACCGATAGGTCACGTACAAAAAAATGGTGATTATCGCGAGAGTTGGCAGCCTGCTACTATTAATTCTGAACAATTAAAAGAGGCCCAGCATATGGCAGAGAAAGTAACGGCATCGCTTACCGGCGCCGGAATTTGGGGCGTTGAGTTCTTCTTAAGTCATAAAGACGGTGTGTTTTTTTCTGAATTGTCGCCTCGTCCGCATGATACGGGTATGGTAACAATGGCCGATACGCAGAATCTAAATGAGTTTGAATTACATCTGCGTGCAGTGCTTGGATTTCCTATTCCGGCCATTCATTTGGAACATACCGGTGCAAGTGCTGTAATTCTGGCTACAAAAGCTAGTGATAATGCTCCTGATTATAAAGGTATAGAAGAGGTATTGAATGCCGATTATACACGTTTGCGGATTTTCGGCAAACCTTTTACTCGCGTAAACCGCCGTATGGGTGTTGTGCTCTGTTGCGCACCGGTTGGCAGTAGCACCGATCAATTGAGAAATAAAGCTAAAAATTTGGCGACCAAAGTTGAGGTCTGTTAATACCTAAAAACAGATTATATATTATGATTGATGTGTTTGTATCTTGGATATTGAGGCATTAATAATATATTTTCTTGTTAGATTAAGTGTATTAGCCCATATCTTTAATATCTTTTTGCGGCTTTATTAGTCTAGCCCGCGTACGTAAACTATCCGGCCCGTGTATGGAAACCGCATAGCCCCCGTACACGGGCTATATGGTTTCCATACACGGGCCGGAGTAATTGAGCTTTAAAAGATACTTGATTTCGGCTTCAGCCATCACTATTTAAGTGACTAAAAGCCATAAATTCAGCTTATAACAAGATTTCTTTTGGTTTAAAACCAAAAGCAAAGAGGGCAATAATTTAATTATTGCCCTCTTTGCTTTTCCGTTTATTTTATTTCTTATCTGATAAGAATGGATTTTACATGAACCGATATTGTAAACCGACGAGGTATTGCCGACCGGAGCTGCAATAAGTCTTATCGGTGAAGTTGAAGATGTTATCCATTTTGAGTGTGATAGCCAGATGCTGTTTGCTCCAGTCGAAAGGCTTTGTCAAAACGATCTTCCATATCTTATATTTTTTCGATTTGTCCAGACTTGTTACTTGTTCGCCGCCGTGGTTTGTTTCTATACTTTGATATAGTTTCGGAGAACTTAACCGGCCGGATATTAGTACCGAGAAGGGATTGTTAAAAATGCTACCGTTCCAAAGAGCCGATAGAGTTGCGCTGTTTTTTACATTACTAGTGAGTTGCAAGCCGGTATCTTCATCCTTGGCGTCGCAAAAGCTGTAACTTCCTTTCAATACTAATTGTTTCCAAAGAAGATAAGATGCTGTGACATCAATTCCTTGAAGTCTTACCTTGTTTATATTAACGTAATTGAAGTTCATTTCTCTATCGACTATACTCAATTCAGTATCTATTTTATTTTTTATTTTGTTGTAATAGCCGGATACGGAAGCATTGAATGGTCCATAAGTGTATTCGGCCGAAAGAGAAGAATAAACACCCTTTTCCGGTTTCAGATTTGCATTTCCTATAACATGCACACCGACTTCCGAATGATAGTAATTATAATAGAGTTCGCGGGCCACAGGTGCTCGGAAAGCTTTGCCGATGCCGCCACGAATTTTTAAATGATTTAAGGAATACATGAACGAAACTTTAGGGCTGAAAGCTGAATTGAATTGATTATTATAAGTATATCGGGTACCTAGAATCAAATCAAGGTTGTGTAGCATTTTATATTGTCCTTGTGCAAAAACATTAATATCTTGGATGGCTTTTGTGGTTTGCTTGTCGCCGAATATTTCCTTTCCGAAATCCCGGCAACGGTTATATTCCACTCCACCGACCATTTCGAACTTCTTATTCATATTGAAAGCATCGATAGCGCGCGCAGAAAGCGAACTTGCAGAAGATTGCTTGTCCAAGTTATCATTTTTTGTTTCAAGAACATTGTAATTGAAAAATTTTTCAAAATTACCTTCAAATTTGATGTTATTTCTTTTGTCTTTAGAAAAGAAACTTGCATTTCCTGCAATACTCATTTTACGTGTGAACGGATGTTCGACATCAGTAGAATTTTTGTCATTGAAAGATTCGTGTGTGTAATATCGACCCGAGAGATGAACCTGACTAAGTTCGTTGAGGCGATAACCTAATTTCATTTCGGCTCCGTAATCTTTGTATCGTGACAAATAGGTTTCATCACTGCTACTGCCAAATCCATCGGAACTGTTGCGGAAGAAACTGGCTTGTGTTTGCACATGTTTTAAAGCTGAACTAAAACCTAAACGGGCTCTGTTTGTGTTGTGTGATTCATAACTATACTGAGCGTTGCCTTCAAAAGGATGTTTTGTTTTTTTTGTGATGATATTAATCACGCCGCCTATAGCATTCGAACCATAGAGTGCGGAATAGGCGCCGTCTACAATTTCGATGTGATCGATATTGTTAACATCTATTTGGTCGAGATTGATATTGCCATAGGCTCCCTCTGTTACGAGGCGTTCACCATCAATCAGAATCAAGATATATCGGCTTGATAATCCCTTGATGCGTAGATTGTTTCCCATTGCATCCGGCGAAGTCGTAAGGCTTGGAATATAATCTTCTAATGCCTCGATAACAGAAACTGAAGCTCCTTTGCTAATCTCGTTACTACTGATTACTTGGGTTAATATCGGTGATTGTGAAAGTCTTTTAGGGGTTCTTGTACCAGTCACAACGACTTCATCCAGTTGTTGTGAAGAAAATTTGTGATACACAGTAGAATCTGCTTCGCCTGCAAAAGTAGATAGTGGAATAACTATCAGGAAGCAAAAGAGGCTAATCAATTTCATTTTTTTATTCATTTCTTTTTTTTGTTTTATTTCAGCTGCAAAGATACGTAGAACTCAAGAAGTGTACAATCCTAATAAATGATGATTTTGAACATCTTTTTATCATAAAATTCATAAATTCATAATTTTTCTATTCTGTTGTGATTGTATTAGTATTTGATATAAAAGTATTTATTTCTTTGTATGATATACCTTATTTTTGTAAATGAAAAGTTATACTATGATGAAACGAATATTTCTTTTGGCGATAGTGGCTAGCTTGTTGTTCAACGGGTATGCCAAGAAAACGGAATCCTTTATCCGTGT